>CAZOCV010000252.1:0-1702 GCA_964578395.1 uncultured Pirellulales bacterium | reverse complement strand
GACGGCGGAGGATTCGTTTTTTCGACCATTCATAATATTCAAAGCAATACCCCGGTGGAAAATATCCTGGCCATGCTTGGCGCCATTAAGGATAGCCGCGGCCAAACGTAAATACCATCAGCAGGAGATATGATCATGCCTCTCAATGGTCCCGGCAACAAACCGATGGAGCCTCAATGCCATATGGCCTTCATCTGGCGCATCTCTCTGGTGGCGGCGATGGGCGGATTGCTGTTCGGTTACGACTGGGTCGTCATCGGCGGCGCCAAACCGTTTTACGAACCGTTTTTTAATATATCGGGTGACACGCCATTACAGCAAGGGTGGACGATGAGCAGCGCCCTGGTGGGCTGCCTGGCGGGAGCCATCATTTCGGGGATATTGACGGATCGCTTCGGGCGCAAACGGCTGCTGATATGTTCCGGATTTCTTTTTACCGTTTCCGCTATCGGAACCGGCTGGGTGAACCAGCTTGCGCTGTTTAATTTTTTCCGCATTATTGGCGGCATAGGCATCGGCCTGGCTTCGAACCTTTCCCCAATGTACATCGCTGAAATCAGTCCGGCGGCGGTTCGGGGGAAATTTGTTTCCATTAATCAGCTTACGGTCGTGATTGGAATTCTGGCGGCGCAGATTGTCAATATGTTCATCGCGGAGCCGGTAGCTCAGGATGCAACGGTGGACATGATTCGCCAATCGTGGAACGGACTATCCGGGTGGCGCTGGATGTTCTGGGCGGAAACCGTACCCGCTTTTTTATTTTTCATTTTAATGTTTTTCGTTCCGGAAAGCCCGCGCTGGCTGGTCAAAATGAACCGCGACCGCCAGGCTCGCGCGATACTGGCTCGTGTTGGCGGCGACGCCTACGCTGACAATGAAGTCGCCGATATCAAAGCCACGCTCAGTCAACAGGAAATCGCCCGCGTGCATTTCGCCGACTTGCTTGAGCCTCGCTTATTGAAAATCGTCGGCATCGGCGTATTTCTGGCGGTGTTTCAGCAATGGTGCGGCATCAATGTCATCTTCAATTACGCCCAGGATATTTTTGCGGCGGCCGGTTACGGCGTCAGCGATATCATGTTCAGCATCGTCATCACCGGCATCGTCAATCTGGTGTTCACTTTCGTAGCGATTTACACAGTGGACCGCTTTGGCCGCCGTGCCCTGATGTTAATTGGCGCGGGAGGATTGGCGATTATTTACGCCATTTTGGGAATGGGTTATTACACTCACGCCACGGGTCCCCTCATGCTGATTCTGGTTGTCACGGCCATCGCCTGCTATTCCATGTCTCTGGCGCCGGTCGTGTGGGTGGTTATTGCTGAAATTTTCCCCAACCGTATCCGCGGTGCGGCGGTGGCGGTAGCGGTGTTCTCCTTATGGCTGGGATGCACGCTATTAACCTGGAGTTTCCCGTATCTGAAAAAATATCTGGGGCCGCACGGTGCGTTCTGGCTATACGGCGGAATTTGCATAATTGGTTTTGTTTTTATCTGGAAACTCCTTCCCGAAACCAAAGGCAAAACCCTGGAACAAATCGAAACGGAACTTGTGGATTAATGTCCCCCCGGTTAAATTGATGAAGATTATTTAAGGATCAATAATACCATGAAACCAAAACCATATCATTGGCATCATGCTTTCATTTGCTTCTTTCTGATGGCGGCGCTTTTGGGTTGCCAGACAACCCTGTTACATGCCG
>CAZOCV010000251.1:0-4016 GCA_964578395.1 uncultured Pirellulales bacterium | reverse complement strand
TACCGCGCCAACGGATTGCCGCTGCCGTTAAATTCCGAAATCGGCATGGCCCCATCATAAATCGTGCACGAAGGCGCCCACCCAGCATACGGCGCACCCGGCCCGTATCGCCGAAAAATTTCTCTATTAATATGTTAAAGAGGAACTTGTTAAATGCCAATTATTATTTTAACTCTATGTTATCAGTTCAGTAAATAATTAGCTTCCCTTCCGGAAATTTACCTTGCCAACCACAGGGAAAATGACCTTTGACGTACCAATACGCCTGACTTGCAAAAAATCCTGGTGGATAAACATCAGCATATTCGGCTTCCATGCACAAATGAAGAATATCCCAATTTACCGTGTCTAAAAATATCTTAGGCAAGTCGTTTTCCTGAATTACTTTTTTGGTTTTCTCTTCTACCAAAGTTCTTGTGACAGGCCTTAACGAAATTACTATTTCATTCCATTTTTGAAAACGCTTTTGTGAATTTTCTGCAAGTTTTTCGCAATACCGATTTGAAGCTTCAAGAATCATATCTTGCCATTCTGGAGAACTACAAGTCTGAATTGCTTCATACCAAGAAGTTAACACCACAGCAGCATCAGTATCAGTAATACCGACACAACTAAACCATTGTGCTTGCTGTAAATCCTTCAACGTCTCGATAGTTCGCGGATGCATCAGATAATCTCCATACATATTTAAGGTTTCAATTGTGGAAGACGCCCAGGCACGCGAGGCACAAGCGAGACAGGCTGCAATCCATAAGTGGCACGTTGCAAAGCAGCTTGTTCTGACAAGTAAGCTGCCTCGGCAGGTGAATAACCTGCGCGGATAAGCGATTGCTCGACAGCAATTCCATATTGTGCACATGTGGGCCGCAGCCCCTCCAAAGCACCGCCAGGTCTATAGATATCCCAGAATTTTTCTAATCCTGCGTGGAATTCATAATGAGGCGTATTAATCTCTGTAAATATATTGCCTCGCATTCCGACAGCAATACCTTCTTCTTGTGGTATAACACTTCTAAAAACCGCATTCTGATTAAGGTGGTTAGCCTGCAACCCTGTGCCACTCAACTCTCTGGTCAATTCACCATAAGCCCCTGTCTTGGGCATAGTATTAACCGGCCCAACGACTGAACCAACCTCGCTGGTGCAAATTTGTCCCGATAATCTTAGAAAATCATCACTATTACCTGATACTATCGAGGTCGTTGCAAGGAGCGGGTCATCTAATGTTGAAGCCAACTGAGCGGCTCGAGCGGCACGGGCCGCTCGAATAGACCGAACTCCCGCACCGATGGCCTTGCCTATAACATAACCACCCGCAATAAAAGCCGTATCTACAGCAGCGGATTTTATACCACCTTTAATATCTCCATTTACTAATTTATCGCTGGCGTTGCCAAATGGCACCAAGTTAACGGCCGTCTCTAAAAGTAACACATTCCCCTCAGTGTATTCAAGATTATTATTTATTCTTACATGGTCATTGGCCAATATAAGCCTATTATTAACAAGCTCTTCCGTTATTTCTTCGCCGGATCTAACTGGCATAGGACTCCAGAAAATACCAGCGTCGCGCCAGCTTAAGACAGGGTACCCCATAGCTGTGCCTGGTACATTCTTCCATTCCTTCGCATAAGTTTCTTCGACAGGAAAACCCAAATATGTATTTCCATTATTGTCCGTTGCTGAAACGATTGTGCCTTTAAGTTTCATCCCCAACCCCAGCGGATCCCTGCCGTTGACGCCCATGTAGGCCTGGTAGAGGTTCAGGCCGTCGGCGTATCCGGCCGGGTCTTCACTGAGCCACCGCCCGTGCACGGCGTCATATTCCCTAAAGTGCGTATGATATAACCCCGTAAACGGATCATGGTACATCCCCAGATACCCGAACGGCACCTTTTCCGACCGGCCCAGATTATACCCCGACCCATCCGCCCGGAACTTCTCCTGCCCGCCGACGTTCGGAACATCCGGACCATAAAAGTTCCGGCACAGACCCGTCATGTTGTAATACAACTGCTCTTCGATCTGGCCAAAGTTGATCACCGATGGATCCACCACCCCCACGACGCTGCCCCGGTCATCCGTCAGCACCGTCCAGACGCCCTTAGCGTCACGGACATTTATTCGCTATTAAGTTGTGAAAGAGCATAATCAAGTGTCGTTCGATTCTGCTTGCCACAGCCAATAACGATCTCTAAACACTCCAGAATACACATTCTTCGAGCGGACCTGTTATCAATTCAAACTCTTTCTTAATGGCTTGTATTTCCGGAAGCTTAAATACCTGCTCACGAAAACCTTCCCAGTCATTGGGTGTGCCATAGCCAAAAAAAGATATCGATAAAAACGCACGGGCGATATAATGGCCATCTTCCTCCTCGGCGCATTCAAAAAGGTCATGGAAACCAATGCTTAGAGAAACATCAGAAGGTAGATAATCGCCTCGAATTTCTTCCGGGATGTTGTTTTTTACAACATTCCAAACCTGATGTCCAATTTTAGTTTTATTCAATTCCATAGATAATAATAGTTTGTCCTTATATAATTCAGATACATCCAAATAATTTTGGGGGATCGCAAGACGCTCTTCGGGATCCCCTAATTCCCCTTTAAGAAATTCATCCCAAGAATGTTCCTCTTTCCAAGATCTTGTTATATAATAAATTGAACCGGGATCAAGCAATTTTATCAACGACCTAATTATATCTTTAGGCTGTGATGCCTGCTCGCACGTGTAAAACACAAGGCAACCGTCCTGCGACATTTTATTTTCCTTTATTATTCGCCCAGATGATATAACCCTTCATATATCGAAAGGGTGCTGATTATATCCAGGGCCGTGTCATCAACAACAAAATTGCGTATATAAGAAGTTGTTGCATTTATCACTTCCGCCCTCGATAACACTCGATCGAGATCGTCCTTAGCCATTCTGGCGCGTCTCACGGCTTTGTATATATCGTCTAATTGATTATTATATTCATCCGCATGGGCCATAGCATGCAAGGCATTAGCCGCACCCACAACCATTAATACCGATGCTATCTTCTGAAATTTTGGATTTGCGTGCCAACCTTTTTGTCGCGTCCATTTTTTTTCAGGGGTTGATATCTTGAGTTTTCCCGGAGCAAGCCCCTCCAATCTACGCTTTTGCACAGGCTTCATACCTGCTCCTGTTTTAATATCACTTATGAAATGAACTTTATTCTGATCCCAAACATCTCCGACTTTAAGTGTTTTCTTTTTCTCCAGGCAGACCAAATCGATCTGTGTCGTATTTGTAATATCAATGCCTTCTCTTGATCCTATGGCCATAATTTTATTGGTATTATTATCAACATAAACATCGGCAATCCATCTTTTCTTTTTGGATAACCTCTCCGACACCCGTTTATGCACTTCATTGCCGAAAGCACCAGGATTTTCTTGTTTACCTGGATCCGGTTGGGGTGGAGACCAACCTTCTTCTTCCATTTCTTTAACGACATCACGAACTGTCTCATGCATTATTTTCTCATATTCGTCTAACTCTTTCAACTTTACTTCCCCCAACCCCAGCGGGTCGGTCCCATTGACGCCCATGTAGGCCTGGTAAAGGTTCAGGCCATCCGCGTATCCGGCCGGATCTTCCGACAGCCAGCGGCCGTGCACGGCGTCATATTCCCTAAAGTGCGTATGATATAACCCCGTAAATGGATCATGGTACATCCCCAAATATCCAAACGGCACATATCCCGACCGGCCCAGATTATACCCCGACCCATCCGCGCGGAACTTCTCCGTATCATTGGTCCCATTGTACGCATACGCCCGGCACAGCCCCGTCATGTTATAGTGCAGCTTCTCAACAATCTCGCCCAGGATGGAGCCTTGCGACGGATTCACCACCCCCACAACGCTGCCCCGGTCATCCGTCAGCACCGTCCAGACGTCCGTTCCCTTCTCCACGCGAATCGGCCGCCCCAGCCCCTCATGGTAGTACCGCGCCAACGGATTGCCGCTGCCGTCAAATTCCG
>CAZOCV010000250.1:0-4033 GCA_964578395.1 uncultured Pirellulales bacterium | reverse complement strand
GCCGGCGATGACGATACAGTAGAGGCGTGGACACCGAACAAAAGCTGAACATTCTGTCATCCGCCAGCCGGTTCGATTTGGCCTGTGCCTGCAAGTCGGCCGATGAGCCGGGGCGGGTGCGGGGCGAAGGCGGGCAATGGCTATACCCGGCGGCGCTGCCCGGCGGCCGCAAGGTGATGCTGCTTAAGACCTTGCAAACCAACGTCTGCGAAAACGACTGCACGTACTGTCCGTTTAACCGTTCGCGGAATCTGGCCCGCTATAACCTCTTGCCCGACGAACTGGCCGATGCCTTCCTGAAGCTGCGTCAGGCCGGACGGGTGACGGGGTTATTCCTCTCTTCCGGCGTCGCCGCCGGGCCGGATAATACCATGAGCCGAATGCTCGATACGGTCGCCATCCTGCGGCGGCGGCGTAACTTTCGCGGCTATATACACTTAAAAATCATTCCCGGTGCTTCGGATAACGCCATTGAGCAGGCCGTGCGTATGGCTACGCGGGTATCGGTCAATATCGAAGCCCCCAACGCCGAACGCCTCGCCCGGCTGTCAAGCCGCAAAGACTTTCATCAGGGCATCATCGACACCATGCGGAAAATCAACCATTTCCGCCAGGTCCTCAACCGGCCCAACTGCACCCAGACCACGCAATTTGTGGTCGGGGCCGCCCAGGAGACGGACCGCGAGATTGTTGCGGCCACCAGCCGCCTCTACGAAAGCTGCGATATGGAACGGGTCTATTTTTCTGCCTATCAGGACCCCCAGCAGCAAGCCCCCATTCGCCAGCAGATGTTGTTTAAGGACATACCGCCTGAACGCGAAAAGGGACCAATCGAACATTTCGTCAGGGAACATCGGCTTTATCAGGTGGATTTCCTGTTTCGCCGCTATGGCTTCCGCCGGGAGGAAATCGCCTTTGATGAACAGGGTAATTTGCCCTTGCACACCGATCCCAAACGCCTTTGGGCCGAGGCGCATCCGGAGTTCTTCCCGGTCAATGTCAATCGGGCCGGGCGTGAGGAACTGCTGCGCGTGCCGGGGCTGGGGCCGCTGACGGTCAAAAAAATCCTGGAAGCCCGCAAGGAGGCCCAGATACGTAACTTCAGTGATTTAAAAGCGTTAGAAACAAAATGCTCCAAGGCCCGGCCGTACCTTACTTTTTCCTGAATAATCCTGCAAACATGTTGATTTTGGTACAGGATGGGTTTTCTAACCATAAAAAGTTCATTGTGGATAAGTTCATTTTTAGCAATAACCTATGTTCATTACGTTGGATACAGCGCTCACGAGCTTGTTGTTTTGCGTCAACACCGGCCGATGTTCACATTCGTAAATATTCCGGCCTGAATATGAAAGTGAGAATGATAACTATTTGACTTTCTGATGGTTAATAACATGGCAATATGAACAGCAAATAATAATCATAATGTGGCACAAGCTTTGCTCAAATTTCATTAATCTGGTTTTTCATAAGGCCAGTCTGCAAACATGCTGTTCTGGTATGCTTGCGGCGGCCGAATAGAGTAGTACGTTTCATGGGCTATTTGCGGTAGCGCAGAGAATCTTGGTCGGTTTCATTAGTAAACTTGGTTTAACAACATCGGTCCTGGTTGAGACACCGTTGCGCATAAAGCGATTCGGAGGAGTTGCTTTATGCAGGGTGTTTCCCAGGCCGATTGTTTTTTGGGTTTGAGTCCGTAGAGTGAACAGGGGGATGCGGATTTCGCCCGTTTGACGAAAAAGGATGGGGCCGCTTGGAGGGGCGGCCCCGTTTTCTTTTTGTTTTGGGTTTTGGGGAGGGAGTGATACCTAGGCGTTAAGGGGGAATTATTAAGCCCTAAAATCGAAGAAATAGTCAGGTTAATCATCGACGAATGTTTTTCCTTCGCAAAGCAGGCCGAAGAGGCGGCTTCGTTCGATGATGCCGGCCTTATAACAGCCCCCGGTTTTGCAGGGGTAATTACCGAGAAAGGGTAATGATGCTTTGATAGCCTCTTTCAGATTTTCATGGTCCAGAACATTTACGGCATATTGTCCGGCTACATCGCAGGGGGTACACAGGCGGCCGTCGGGCATGATATTGGCTACACCATAAGGGAAGCAACGGAATGGCTTGAAATCACGGATATAACGAAAGTAATCGCTCGATCCGGCCAGATGCGGCGCGGTGCCGTTTTCCCGTTGGGTTAACAAATTATCGATTAGGGCAATATAATCAGGATTGCCGTGAAGGCCGGCCGGAACTTTTCCATGTTCATTGGCGGGTACGACTTCCAGGAGAAAGCCCTGCTGGCGGGTAAATTCGATCATCTCCGGTACAGAGTGAATGTTACCGGTATGAATGACACAGTTAATGAGTACTTTAAGACGACCCGAATGAGCAAAAGGTTTCAATAGTTCCAGGTTTTTGAAGACACGTTCGGCTACAAGGACTGGTACGTTTAAAGCTTCAGCATGGCCTTGAACGTCCGGGGCATGAAGGGAGACGCCGATAGCATCGATATAATCGAGAATTTCAGGCGTCTGGTCGAGATGAATAAGGTTGGAGCTTATCCCGACGGAATGGAAATTTAAACGCCGACTTTCCTGTAAAATATCCATGATGTGCGGATGGATGGTGGGTTCGCCTCCGGAAAGGTAAAGCAGATTGATGGTGTTGCGCAGGATACTCAAGAGGCGTTTGGCACCGTCGAGACCAAGGGGTGGGAAATCATTTCGCCCAGCGCGGATTTCCGCCGCTTTACAGCAGAAATGACATCGGGCGTTACAAGAAAAATTTGTGAACCAGCATACGGCCAGGGGATAACCGGCAAAATCGGCGTCAAAGACACTTTTGGCCATGCCTCGCATAAGCCGCCAGGCCAAACGTGGAGATAGCAGCGAAATAATGTCCACCGAACGAAGGTGGGGGGACTGGGTTTGCTCGTTTGGCATAATATCCTCGGAAAAAGAACGTAATTTTACGTAATCATACCTGATAGTTCGTATTTTGACCATATATATTTTACCATAGGACTCTCAAAAATATCATTGCCCGACCAGTGAAAAACTGCTATGAGTAAAAAAACGTAATGATACAACGTTTACGGTTTAACAACAGTATGCGGAGAGAGAAAACCTGAGAGTTGCTGGTTTTAGGTTATGAATTTTGTTTTGAGAAATGCTCGTATAGTCGATTCATGCGGTGTTAGGCATCGCCATATCCATATAAAAGAGGGCCGGATTTTTTATGATGAGATTGAATCGGCCGGGGACGCAACCGCGATGGATTTGTCGGGCAGATACGTGCTGCCGGGGCTCGTCGATATTCATTTTCACGGGATGAAACAATTCGATTTTACCAGCGGCTGGTATGACGCCGCCGCGGGCGAATTTGATGAAAGTTCCCAGAGCCTTCCCCGCGGGCTTAAGATGCTGCAGCAGGCATTGGCGGCTCATGGGGTGACGGGGTTTTATGTGGCGACGCAAGCCCATAAAGTGGAATATTTACAGCAAAGGCTTGATGTTCTGGCCGATTATATGGCCGAGGCGGAAAAAACCGTCCGCGGCGCTAGATTGTGGGGGGCGCTGCTGGAAGGCAGTTTTATTAATCCGGTTTCGGCCGGGGCGCAGAATGCAGAATTAACCATGCAGCCTGATTCCTGCGCATTTGATGCCATCAACCGCAGCGGCGCGGTGCGTTTGGCCAACGTGGTTCCCGATTACGATGAGGCGTCGTATTCCCTGATTCGCTATTTAACGGACCGGGGCGTGGTGGTCGGCGCCGGACATACGCGCGCTACCGGCGAACAGGTGGCGCAGGCGATGAAAGCGGGTTTGCGCTACTGCATTCATTTTACCAATGGCCTGATGAGTAATTCCTACAAACCTTTTGACGGCGGCGGCTCCGTTGAGGGGGTTTTGCGTGAAGATACTATGGATGCCGAAATCATCGCCGATGGCTTTCATATTGCGCCGGCCTATGTCAGGGATATTCTGACGCGCAAGGGATATGAACATATTATCGGGGTGACGGATGCGATGTTCGCCACGGA
>CAZOCV010000249.1:0-4071 GCA_964578395.1 uncultured Pirellulales bacterium | reverse complement strand
CGGCGTGGCTGGTCATGCCGCCGCGGGCGGTGAGGATGCCCTGAGCGACGGCCATACCGCCGATATCTTCGGGGCTGGTCTCGATGCGGACGAGCAGGACCTTCTTGCCTGCTTCATCCCAGTGTTCGGCGGTTTCGGCGTCGAAAACGACCTGTCCGACGGCCGCGCCGGGACTGGCCGGCAGGCCTTTGGCGATAACATCGCGTTTGGCGCCGGCCTTAAAGTTCGGGTGGAGCAACTGGTCCAGTTGGGCCGGTGTGACGCGGCCGATGGCGGTTGTCTTGTCGATAAGCTTTTCCTTGACCATATCGACGGCAATCTTGACGGCGGCCGCGGCGGTGCGTTTGCCGGTGCGTGTCTGGAGGATGTACAGCTTGCTCTGCTGGATGGTGAACTCCATGTCCTGCATGTCTTTATAATGCTTTTCCATATCGGTCATGAGACCGGTTAGCTCTTTGTAAAGCCGTGCGGAGTAGCTCTTGAGGTGGCTCATGGGTTCGGGCGTGCGAATACCGGCGACGACATCTTCGCCCTGAGCGTTGATAAGGTACTCGCCGTAGAATTCCTTGGTTCCTGTGGAAGGATTGCGGGTGAAGCATACGCCCGTGCCGCAATCATCGCCCATGTTGCCGAAGACCATCGCCTGGACATTGACGGCGGTTCCGAGCAATCCCTTGATATCGTTCAACTGCCGATACTTAATAGCCCGCGGACAGTTCCACGAGCCAAACACGGCGTTAATGGCGTGTTCAAGCTGAACGAGCGGGTCCTGTGGGAAGGGTTTGCCGACGTGCTCTTTGTAAACCTTTTCGTATTCAGCACATACGGCTTTTAATTGGTCGGCGTTCAGTTCGTTGTCCAGCTTGACGCCGGCCTTTTTCTTGGCCGCGTCAATGACGTGCTCGAAGTGCTCATGGTTGCAGCCCATGACGACATCGCCGAACATATCGATAAACCGCCGGAAGGAGTCATACACCCAGCGGGGGTTGCCGGTCTTGGCGATAAGGCCCTCGCAGACGGCGTCGTTAAGGCCGAGGTTCAGGACGGTGTCCATCATGCCGGGCATGGATACGGCCGCACCGGAACGCACGGAAACAAGCAGGGGTTTGGAGGGGTTGCCGAACTGGGCGTCCATGGCTTTTTCCAGCTTGGCGATGTTTTGGGTGACTTCTTCCTTGAGGCCTTTGGGCCATTTGCCGCCGGCCGCGTCATATTCGGCGCAGGTTTCGGTGGTGATGGTGAATCCGGGCGGGACCGGTACGCCGAGGTTGGTCATTTCCGCGAGGTTAGCGCCTTTGCCGCCGAGCAGGGGTTTCATGCCGGCTTTGCCCTGGGCTTTGCCGTTACCGAAAAAGTACACCCGTTGGGTGGCCTTCACTTTTTTGACGTTCTTTTTAGCCATATTTATTGACTTCCTTTCAACTGGTCCATTATTTACCGTGAAAACCCAATTATCCTAAAAACATCGGAGCGGCGGGTCAAGTACAAAAGCAACTCAGAATCGTTTGAAGGGCGGATAGTGCATAAATTTAAGAAGGCAGTAAATTGATTTCCCGATAGCGGTGGATCAGCGGCGGAAGGCCGGGGAAGTCTGGCGGAGGGCAAAAGAAGATTCCCGGAAGGCAGCAGGTCAGTCGCGGAGGCAGCGGATAAATTTCGGATGGCGGGCAATGATTTTCGGAGGCCCGCCGATGAGTTCCGGAGGTCCGGGAGCAAGTGACGGACATCCGGGAACGGCTCGCGGAGGTCCGGGAACCATTCCCGGACGGCAGTGGATGACCGGCGGAGAGCAGCGGATGACTCGCGGAAGGCAGCGGGCCGCTCGCGGAAGGCGGCGGAAGATTCCCGGAAAGCAAAAAATCATCCGCCCAGACGAAAAATATATTCGTAACCTCCTTTATATAAGCAACTTATGTTAATTTTGCAAGATAGGCAGCACAAGTGTCCTCGCTTGTGATTTTTTAATGTCAAAATGTTTAGCCGCTAAAATTTCAACCGGGGTCGGTTGAGCTACGCTGGGTGCCATGCTCACGTCCGCGTGAGCATGTCTTCACCTCTCAACCACGAACACCGAGAAGCACGAAGAAATTATTTACCGCCGCCGCTGGCGCATCAGGGCCAAACCGCCCAGGGCCAGCAGAGTCAGGGTGGCCGGTTCGGGGACGGGGGTTAGCAGCCAGAAATAGTCTTCGTTTTCGAAGGTTCCCTGGGCGAGGATCTGGCCGTTGTTGTTGATGTCAAACGCCAGTTCCAATTCAACATCATGATATACACCGGTTAATAGCGAGCTTAAATCCACCATGCCGGACGTTTCGGTCCAAATAAACGCTTGATGGCCAAGGCCTTCCAGGTCGCATTGTCCCACGACGGTGTCGTTGTCGTTAATGGCCGTCGCTTCACTGTCAAATCCGGTGAGTGACCCTAGATTTATCATACCATTGGACGCATCCCAGATAAAAGCTCGATCTTGCCAAGCCTCGCCATCATAGACATAAGATGTTCCAACAATCTTATCGAAGTTATTGATATCTGAAGCCCGACTGTCTGACAACTCCTGTTGTTCTTCTAACGTCCCCAGATCGACCATGCCGTTTTCCGGCGTCCAGAAAAAAGCGTGATCGAGACCAGCATCACTATAACCTGTAACATGACCTGAATTATTTATGGCTATGGCATAACTGCCACCGCCCAACGTGCCTAATTCCTGAACACTCCCAGAGGCATCCCAGATATACGCGTGAGCGCCATCGGGGCCTTGTACATCCGGTGATTGATAGTGACCAACAATTTGGTCTGCGTCATTAATGTCGCTAGCCCAGTAAACATCATCAGGCACGATATTGACGAGAGCCGTCCCGTCACGGTCATATACCCGCAAGCCCTCTCCGGCGACAATGTGCCCCATGTTGTTGATGCCCCGTGCGGTCTGGCCCCACGCCAAAGGTGTAAAGCCGGAAGCTTGATCCCAATAAGCCGCATTCATACTTGTGTTTTGATAGCAATAGCCGACAACCTGGCCGAATTCATTTAGTGAATCAACCCAAAGAAATCCGCCATCAGTAAACGCCGTTGAAATAGCAACAGCTTCATAGTAAGGTAAAGTCGCTGAACTAATTTGTGGCAGACTTAAAAACAATATCCATATCATAATATGAAATAATATGCTTTTTGTGTTCACTGTCCTTTCCTTTCTTTACAATAATATTACCATTGTTTGCTAGGCCAATCACAATAAGAACCATACAAATCAAGAGCGTATCCTCTCAAATAGCATCCTGAAAAATAAGCGTAACTAGGGCCGGGAGTACTTGAAATATATATTTCCGCACTATGATCGCCTGGATTGTTATTAACTTTATTTGTGGATGAAACTGTACCAAAATAACAATTATAAAATCTGGTATCTTCTAAAAATGTCCCTTGACAATATAAAGCCCCACCATCAATTCCGGCATTATTATTATAAAAAATACAATCTCTTACGGTTGCCGCCCCAATTACTCTCATACCCCCGCCGTAGTCATAATTGCCGCCTGTAACATAAAAACCATCAATAGTGGCGCTATTACCTACAGTAATAACAGATGAATCCCCAGAAGCTCCCGTGATTACCGAGCCGTTTCCGTCAATGCGAATGTCTTTGTTAACATTAATATTCTCAGTATAATTCCCGAAATATACATATACGCGCATACCCGTACTGCCGGTACATTCGCTGATGGCGTGTTGAATGGTCAGATACGGATCATATATATGGCCAGTATTGTTATTATCGCCAACCGTTGAGACATACAACACAGACGCCTCATAATACTCAATTACTTCTTGATTTAATCCAGCCCCAATCGTTATCGGGGAAGACAAAATGAATGGATAGTAACCTGTCACAATGCTGCTAGTACCGTATAGATCGTTGTAGGGTATATAACCTTCTATGTCTGTTACGCAAAGATAATACGTTCCCGGCATAATATTGAATATATAATCACCGCTATCGCGCCAATACGCATCATAATAGTAATAATTATCACCGGATTTATACACTAACCTCCATTGAGCACCTGCGTTTAT
>CAZOCV010000248.1:0-4084 GCA_964578395.1 uncultured Pirellulales bacterium | reverse complement strand
CGCCCAGTCTGATGTGCGGTTTTGATATCCGAGTGGAAGATATTGACTATCCCCACCTGCGAAAACTGTTCGCTTACTGGCGGCAGATCATCCCCAATTACTATGGCGACTTTTATCCTCTCTCCGGCCACAGCACAGCACCCGATGCCTGGATGGCCTGGCAGTTTAACCGTCCGGAAACCGGCGAAGGTTTGGTGCAGGCTTTTATCCGGCCGGAGGCGCCTATCCTGGGCCTCCGCTTGAAACTACGGGATCTTGTTCCTGACGCTGCTTACGAAATCACCCGCTATGGCAGCGATGAAAAGTCCACGATGACCGGAAAAGAACTCATCAACAGCGGCCTGAAAATCTACACGGATACCTCTCCCGAAGCCGTGGTGATTACCTATAAGATGGTGCGTGTTCCTTAATTTGTTTCTCGCGGTAAAAGTAAAACGTCAGGAGCAGTCATGGCAGGCAAATGGCGATGGGCAGGGGTTTGGTTGGGGCTGGTGCTGCTTTTTATCCCGGCGGCAGCGGCGGCAGCGGCGGCGGGCGGAGAAGGTTATCTGGAAAATGTGGGGCCGGGGTCTCTCACGGCACTGTATGAATTCAAAATCACCGCTGAAGAGATGCTTCTGCAGCCGGAGCATATTTTTAATGGCAGCGGCACGCTGAGCGTTCGGCCCGATGTGCGGCGGCTGGGTTTTGCGAGTTGTTTTTCGCCGCCGTATCTGGCCAATCCCCTCGAAGGCGTGTGGCGGTGTGATAACCGGCCTATCGAGGTTGAGGATTATATCTGGTATCCATCGGAGACCGTCACGCTGGGAAGGTTGGCGGATGATGTTGTGGTGCAGCAACTGATACCGCTGACTGGCGGGCGGAGGTTTATCTGTCGATTGATATTGTATGCCGGCGGCTCGAAGTGTTCGTCTAAGGAACTAGCTCTGGCCCTTGGCGGTAACGTCGGCCGGATGGACCTGTGGGGCTGGGTGCCGCCTTATGCCGGAGATGGTTCTGCGAAAACTTCTGCGGCGGATAACCTGCTGGTGCTGACGAAGGGAGAAACCTCGCTGATCGTCGCCGCAAAACCCGCACCGAGATGCATAGAGACCTCCGGACCGTCTTTAACGTTTGCCGTGGATGTTGTGCCGGGCATGATACAGGAAATCACCGTTGTGGTGGACCTCGGTGAGACCTTGCGGCCTGTTTCAGAGGTATTCACCGTATTGGATAAAGCCGGGGAACATATCACCGACAGCCGCGATGCCTGGAACAAACGCATTGAGCTGATACGCCAGCGTTTGCCGCGATTAATAACGTCGGATGAAAAACTCCAGCGTTTTTATCAGCGTTGCATTCTGACGTTTCTCACCACTCGCTGGGAGGCAATAGACGCGGTATTCAGCCCGTGGTATGCCGAGTCGGGCATTGACGGCGGGGCGATGAACAATTATCTCTGGGGCGATGCCTATATCAGTAAGTTTCTGACGCTGGCGGACCCGGCGGCGACGCGGCAACTGCTGCTGACATCCATGCAGGCGGACTACAGTAATCATTACGCGATAAACTTTCTCCGCGGGGAAGGTATGGGGGTCAGCTACAGCTATGATTATTTCAGCATGGCGCAATTGACCTATGATTATATCGTCCTGACCGGCGATGCGGGTCTGCTAAATGAGAAGATACGCGGGCAAAATTACCTCGATGCCCTTTATGCGTTTGTGTTTGCCCGCGAGGATATGAGCCGGCCGCCGGTGCTGATTGACTACGGGGAAAACAAAAATCTCCTGGAACTCCGCCGGACGAAGGCGTATCAGCACTATACGCCCAGTCCGAATCTCGAGCGGATGCTGTCTTACCGGATGATGGACGAGATGTATCAATGGCGGGGACGACCGGCGCCGGTTGATTTTAAACGTCGGGGGGAGCAACTGCGAGCCGTGCTGATGGAACAATTATGGAATGAGCCATTGCAATGGTTTCATGCACTGGACGAAAACCAAAAACCGCAGGTGTGTTATTCGCTCCAGATATTCGATATGCTGCGCACGGGAGCGTTGTCGTCGGAACAGGCTCGCGGGCTGGTGGGGCATTTAAATGAGCAGGAGTTTCTTTCGCAATGGGGCGTGCATAGCCTGTCCAAGAAAGACACGGGCTACGACGGCGACGATGTGGACTGGGGCGGTCCCGGCGTTTATGCCGGCGATGCGCCGGAACTGGTGATGGATTTATTGCAGGCCGGATTCGCCGATGAAGGCGTCGATGTGCTCCGGCGGATATTATGGTGGGGAGATTTTCCTTATATTCCGCAGGCGGTGCGGGCGGATGCCCGTGATTACCGGCGGGACGGGCGGGCGAATATTATCGCGGCGCTGGCCGGACCCCAGGCGGTGGTATGGGGGCTGATGGGGATTGCGGTCGATGGCCATGAAATTCGTATCAATCCCGTTGGCCATCCTTATGTCGCCGGAATGCAGGTGGAAAATCTCTGCATTCGCGGCATGGACTTGACAATTTGCGTGGATGCCGACGGTGCAGGGTTTAGCGTGAAAACCGAAAACCAGACTCTGCATCATCGAACAGGCCAAACGTGCAGAATCCCGCTAGCGCCTCTGGCCGGCGGGGATTCCTGAAAAGGGTAAAAAAATATAACTCGTATATGTTGCGGAAAAGAATTTTTGTAACCATTCACGGATATAAGAGATGAACGTTTATCGCCTGTAGGTTGTCAGAGATAGCCCCCGGTGATAACCGGGGGTCGGATGGACACGATGCCTGCGAGCACACGGGGCGTTCGACCCACGATTATCATCGTGGGCTAACATAAGCCGTGAACGGTTACATAAATAGTATATGTTGCGGAAAAGCATTTTTGTCATTCCCGCGCAGGCGGGAATCCAGTATTTTCGTCTGGATACCCGCTTTCGCGGGTATGACACAGTCGCACCAAGGCTCTCCACAATAGGAACTAACTCTGGTGCTCAGGCGGCAACCCGCCCGGCATACAAGCAAACAGGCAAAAGCAGGCATGAAAGAAACATCTTCGTCTTTACCGGAAATAACCATTAAAGCGGTGATTTTGGGAGTGGTGCTGTCGGTCGTTCTGGCCGGAGCGAATGCCTATCTGGGTTTGTTCGCGGGTATGACCGTTTCGGCGTCGATACCCGCCGCGGTGGTGTCGATGGGCGTTTTACGATTTTTCCGGCGCAGCAACATTCTGGAAAATAATATTGTGCAAACGGCGGCCTCCGCCGGCGAATCGTTGGCGGCGGGCGTGATATTCACCCTGCCGGCCCTGGTCCTGCTGGATTTCTGGAAGGAGTTTAATTATTTGTGGGTGCTGTTAATCGCCGGTTTCGGAGGACTTTTGGGTGTCCTGTTTACGATACCGCTGCGCCGTGCCCTGATTGTGGAAGGGGGGTTAAAATTTCCCGAAGGCATCGCCACGGCGGAAGTTTTAAAATCGGGGCAACGCGAGGATGGTTCCGCGGTGAAGTATATCGCACGGGCGGCGCTGGCCGGCGGCCTTTTCAAGCTGGGCGGGGCGGGGTTGCGAATCTGGACGGAGGTTTTTGAGACGGCCGGAAGGATTGGAGGCACAGTGGCCTATTTCGGGTCCAATTTGAGTCCGGCCCTGCTTTCGGTAGGTTATATCGTGGGGCTTAATATCGCGGTGCTGATTTTTCTCGGCGGCCTGGCCAACTGGCTGATTGCCATTCCGGTTTGCGCCGCGATGGAGCCTTGGCCGACGGTGGACGGCCAACCGCTGGCGGCGCTGGACTGGGCACATCAGTTGTGGTCGATAAAGACACGCTACATCGGCGTGGGCGGAATGCTCATCGGCGGGTTGTGGACGGTGCTGAAGTTACGAACGTCCCTCTTTGGCGGGATTAAAAGCGGCTTGAAGGCCTACCGAAAAGTGCAGGACGCCAGAGTTGAAATAGACCGGATGGACAAAGATATTCCCATGAAGTGGATTATCGTTCTGCTGGTCGGTTCCGTTGTGCCTCTGTTTCTGGTGTATCAGGCGTTTGTGCAGCAAATTTTCATTTCCCTGCCCATGGCGATGACGATGCTCATCATGGGTTTTTTGTTTTCCGCT
>CAZOCV010000247.1:0-4086 GCA_964578395.1 uncultured Pirellulales bacterium | reverse complement strand
CATTAACTGCGGCCTTATCGCCGCGCGCCCTGGGCGGCTTTGTCGCTCTGAACCCTGACGCCGTCACGGAGGAATTTCTAAATTTACTACGCCACCAGCGCGACATCCATACCGGTCAGCCGCTGCCGCGCCGTGCAGTGCCCCAAGTGCAGCGCGTCAGCCCCCTGGATAACAGCGGCCACGAGATGATCCCTTCCAACATGCGGTTATGTCCTGGCGGATTAACCACTTTAAAAATAAATTACCGTCTTCGAGAAAATGGTTTTTATCAGTATGCCCCCCTGCTTAACTCTCGGTTTCCCACCTTGCATACGCCTGGGACGCTGGAAAAAGACCTTTGTTTACCGCCCTTTGCCATCGACATGGGTCCCGTCACTAATCGCCGGTTCAAAACGTTCCTCGATGACAGCAATTATCGGCCCGCCTGTCCGGAGAATTTTCTGAAACATTGGGTTAATGGCGAACCGCCAAAAGGCGAAGAAGATAATCCTGTCGGCTATGTCAATCTTGACGACGCCCGCGCCTACGCCGCTTTTTATGGCAAACGATTGCCAAGCGAATACGAATGGCAATATGCCGGCGTGCAGGATTTCCTGGAGTTTGCCAACCGCCGCGTCTGGGAATGGACCGAAAGCGTGCACTCCGACGGCCGCACGCGCTTCTGCATGCTCAAAGGCGGCAGCGATTACCAGGCCCAAGGCTCCCCGTGGTACGCCGACGGCGGCCCGCGCCCCTGCGATTTCGCCGCCAAATACATCCTCACCTGGCCCGGCCTGGACCGCTGCGCAACTATCGGCTTTCGCTGCGCCGTTACGCTAAACCGCAAACAAGCGGATAATGCCTCGACAAAATAAAGGCCAACGCTACAATATCGCCATGAAAACCCTGCTTTTATTGCGGCACGCCAAATCCAGTTGGGATGAACCCGCGCTGGCGGATTTTCAGCGGCCTCTTAACGAACGCGGCCGCCGCGACGCCCCGCGCATGGGCCTGCTCATCCGGGAAAAAAATCTCGCCCCGGACCTGATTCTCTGTTCCACCGCCGCCCGCGCCCGCGCCACCTGCGAACTGGCCGTCGCCGCCGCACCATTCACTTGCCCCGTCATCCTGCTGGATGACCTTTATCACGCCTCGCCCAAAGCCATCGTCGCCGCCATCAACCGCTGCGCCGACGACCAGCCCTGTGTCATGGTCGTCGCCCACAACCCCGGCCTGGAGGAACTGGTCTCCACCCTCACCGCCGAATGGAAAACCCTTCCCACCGCCGCCCTCGTCCACCTTCAGGTCGCCGACGACTCCTGGAAAAATTTCTCCCTCCGCACCGGCGCCGAACTGGTCACGATGTATTCCCCCAAAGAACTCATCTCGTAAATCCCCGCTTAAAGCCTCCGCAGCGATACATTCACGACAATCGCTTTTCGCCCATAAAAAAAGCCTTCATGTCATTTTTATAACATGAAGGCTTTCAAAAATAATCTGTTCGCAAATTACCTCGTCGTTATCCGAATCTGTCCCGACGGCACAATATAGATATCGACGCGGCGATTTTTCGGATTGCCTTTGTTGCCGGCTTCATTGGGTTCGACGGGATGAAACTCGCCCATGCCCATCACCGCTATCCGGGTCTGCGCCAGGCCGGCGCGGGCCATAACATCCTTCACCGCAATGGACCGGTGCGCCGACAAATGCCAGTTGGTGGGATGCTGCGCCAGCGTCGCGGCCCTTTTAATCGGAATATCATCGGTATGACCCACAATCAGCAGATCGAACCCCTGCGCCGCCGCTGAATTCATAATTCCGGCCAGCGCCCCGATTTTATCAATGGCCAGCGGATTCACCGTAGCGTCGCCTTTATCGAACAGCACATCGCTGGTGAAACGCACCACGCCGGTCCGCTCATCGTAAGTCACCAGGTCCGAACCGCTCTGTGCGGCCCATTCCGCCAGTTCGTTGCTTAACTCCGTCGGCAGCGCCGTACCGCCCTGGCCCACCAGTTCCGCCAGACGCTGCAGTTCGAGATTCTTGGCGTCCAGCGCCGCCTTCAGCGCATCGGCCTGCTGCTGCCAGTAGCCTTCCTTATCCGTGTTGCGCCCCATCAACTGCTCCAGTTGCTCCGCCCGCAGCCTTTCGGCCTCCAGCGCCGCTTCCAGGCTCGCGATGCGCTCCATCTGAATCTGATTACGATTCATGCAGCGATCATAATCTCCTTTGGATACACACCCGCCCGCCGCCAACAGCACCGCCAACCCTGCAACCAACCAGCACTCCGTCGCTTTCATGAACTGTCTCCTGTCTAAATGGGATAGTGCCTTTGCACGGCGGCCATGACCGCGGGACAAAGGCAAACGTGTTTAACTATGATTCAGCTTCCACGATGCGATAACACCGCCGAAGCCCGCATATCCGTTCCGAACGAAACGGTTATTTCTTGCCTTTCGCCTTTTTGGCCGGCTTGGGAGCTTTCGCTTTCTTTTCCCGGGGTTTGCCCGAAGCGCCCAACACCATGTAACCAACGCCTAAAAACGCAAATGATAACAAAATGGCCCCGCCGACGAAAATCCATAATTTCGTGAAACTCTCCTCGCCCGCGGCGTAATCGCCGCCAAAAAAGTTCAATAATGGCGCCGACCCTCCCGTGATCCGCCCCGCCACCACAAATCCCAGGTACAACAGCGCTACCAGCGGAATTATAAGCATCGCCGCATACGCGCCGCTGGTGGGTTCATAGGCCGCCACCGGCCGGGCATAATCCATCAGCGCCGGCGCGACCGCCTGCGTTTCCGACCCGCTCATGGCCACCGAACCGGAAGGCACTTCCAGTTGCGTCGGCAACTGCGTTTCCACCTGGCCTTCTTCGCCGCCGGGATAAATTTCATCGAGCAGTTCCGCGCCCAGCGAGGTGTCATCCGCTTCCCGCGTCAGGTCCAGCAACCCGCTGCCGCTGGCGCCGCTGTCGAGGTGAACCTGATCATCCAAATCCGGCGCTATCTGCGTCTGCGCCAGCGGATCCGCCAGCTCCAGTTCGCCATCCGAATCATCGAGCACATTGACCCCGTGGCTGGTAACCACCGTATCATCTTTCTCATCTTTCGACGCCGGTCCCGTATCATCCAGACTGATCTGATCGGCCGAATCGCCCGGCACCAGCCCCACGGAACTGCCGGTGTCGCCGGCCAGATTTATGCTCTGGCTGTCTCCGGCCAGACCAACCGGCTCCTTGTCGCCGCGTTTTGTGCCGCCGGGTTTCGTCCCGCTCAAAATGCCGCTTTCATCCGCCAGGCTGATCGGCCCGCCCGAACCCGCCAGCGACAGGTCATCCCGCCCGCTGCTCTTAAGCCCCTCCACATCATCCACTTTATACATGATGCGCTGACCATCGCGAAATTCCCGCAGTTTCCCCTCCGAAACCAGCGCCTTGATGGCGTCGGCGCTCATGCCCAGCTTTTGCTGCACTTCATCCTGTGAATAAAACATCTTGGCCATAACAGTACCTGCTTTTATTTCTCGCCGGGTAATTTATCACTCCCGACGCCGGGCGAAGGCACAACCACGTCAGTCCTTTCGCTCGCGGGGGTCTTTTTCGGGGCCGCCTGTTCCTGACGCATCCGTTCGGCGTGAAGCAATAACTGCTTGACATCGTCAGGCCTGGGCTGGGCCGTATTGTAATCTTCCAGTTGCGTATCGTAACGGTAATTTCGCGCCGCCAGCAAAACCAGGCCTTGCCGGTCAGCGGCCGCCGTGGGACGATATTCATACAAACATATCGTCTGGTGCAGCTTGTCAACCAATATAAAACCGTTCGTGCTGGGGGTCATCTGCATCGGCACGACCACAACATCGCCGCTGCCGCCGATATCGATCTGGGCCATCGCGTCGTTGGGCCGGCTCCACCAGCCCCCCGCCAGCCACGCCAGCCCCGCGCCGATGACAGCCGCCAGCAACCATCCCGTCCTAATCGGTGGGCGCATTTCTATAAACCCCTTACTTATATACACTTACGTCGCCACTAATAACCATCTAAATTATATGCCTCTCCGGCCCGCCATGCAAGCACAATTTCCCGAAGCCTTCCTCGGCCTAATTCCC
>CAZOCV010000246.1:2703-4148 GCA_964578395.1 uncultured Pirellulales bacterium | reverse complement strand
AAACTTACTTCCGGCTCAGGCCTGCCCCGACTGGAATTTAAGTTTTCAATTCAACTTTTTTTCGGTTATATGTAGTTTTTTAGTTAATCCGTCGCGTCTCCGTTGCCGCCAACCGGTATAACGTCGCCTAAAAAAGTCGGCAGCGGTTTAAAGACGCAGCTGAAGAAATCCTTTGTACGCGCAAGGATCTCCCTGCAGTCGCGCATCGTCTGCCCCGCGTACAGTCTCGGGTCCGCCACAACGCCGTACGCGTCAAGACCGAGGGCCTGTGCGATATACAGCGCCCTGTACATATGGTATTCCTGCGTCACAATAACGATTTTTGTGGCGGCAAAAACATCGCGCGCACGGTACATGCTCTCATATGTCGAAAAACCGGCATGATCCTGAAAAACATGCGCCGACGGCACACCCTTATTTATCGCGAAATCCTTCATGACCTTGACTTCGTTATAATGAACCTTGCTGTTGTCGCCGCTCATAAGGAGCCTGTCCGACACCTCGAGCTCATATAGGCCGATGCCTTTAAGGAGCCTGTCCTCCAGCATCGCACTCGGATATTTGTTCGCGTAAACTCCGGCGCCCAGGACGAGGATGCAATCCACATCCTCCAGCGCCCGCGCCTCCGCTTCTGTCAAAATCCTGTCTTCGTAAGCGCCGACGACGATTCTGTTCAAACAAATAACGCCGACAGCGCACAGGATAGCAGCAAGAAGCACGATGGATGCCCCTCTGGCGATGAGCCCGGTACGCGCCCTCTTATGTACGCCTTCTTCCGTATTCGATCGTTTTAGCATAGAAACCCCTATAAAACACGCGTATCTGTCTAAAATTCTTTATCCCGGTTTCAGAGCAAAACAGGGCCAAGCCCTGTTTTGCCTTAACCCATTTTTATGAAGGATTGCGTACCGCCGTCAATAGTCATCTCGAGATAAGTCATTCCGGCGATTTTTGTTATTTCGAATGTTCCTTTTGCGACATCGCCGTATTGGGAGGTTAACGTTATCTTATTGCCGCTCACCTTATACTTTGCCTGATCCAACCCACCCATGTCTGTCGTCACAATGCCGTTGGATTTAAATGTGATATCCGCTCCATACTCCATAGACGTCCATGTGCCGACAAGCGGGTTGCCTCCGACGACAAAGATGAGGATAATCGCGACGACAATAACAGCGACGACGGCGACGGAAATAATACCGATAAGCTTGTAATTCGGTCTTTTCGCTGTCATGGTCATTGAAGGCGCCTGGTTTGCCGCGCCGTATCCGGGCGCGTAATAACCGGGCTGCGGCGGCGGATTTGCGCCGGTGTTGGCATAATAACCGCCCTGTTGAACCGAGGCCTGCTGATATGGAGCTTGCTGATACGGGGTTTGCTGATATGGGGCTTGCTGCACCGGGGCTTGCTGCACCGGGGCTTGCTGCACCGGTCCGGCTTGCAGC
>CAZOCV010000246.1:0-2693 GCA_964578395.1 uncultured Pirellulales bacterium | reverse complement strand
CCGCATTTGGAACAAAACATGTCATTTCCCTCTCTTTTTTTCTAACTCTTATTAATTTTTGCTTTATAATCGCCAATCGGCGGATTATACGGTTTTGCCTATCGTCTTTTATTCCGCTTTCGTACCGCAGTTTGAGCAGAACAGCGACCCGTCAGGCAATACAGCGCCGCAATTCCTGCAGACCATCGGTGCGGGCTGCGGTGCCGGTTCGGCCGGAGGCGCTGTCAGCTTTGTACCGCAAACGGTACAGAACAAAGCGCCGTCCCTGAGCTCGGCGCCGCAGTTTGGGCAGCCGCCGATGCTCTTGAGCTTCTTGATCTGGTCTTCCAGGTTCACAATATTTTGCTGCGCTTCCTGAATGGCCGCAACGAAACCGGCGAGGTTTTCGTCCGGGCTGTCACAAAAGAGCTCGAAATATTTCTTGCCGATTTCCAAATAATTCTCGCCGATGCTTCTCTTCTCCGCCGAGATCTGGGAGTTGAGTTTTGACGTCTCCGCCATTATTTTAGTCTTCCTGATCGCATCCTGGCTTGTCTGCGAAACCTTCTTGCCAAGATCCTCAAAAAATGCCACGATTCATCGTCCCCTTCGATTAAGTCTCAATACGATATATTACAAACACGACATATGTATTACGGATATTTGTCCCTTTTAATCTAGCATAACTAATGGCACAATTCAATAATGTTTTAGCGGCGATAGGTATATAATACCAAATGCCAATAGAATATTTCTGATTTCATCCGCCATACTATAAATGGACACGTCAGTATTCTTTAAGCTTTCTTAAGGAATCGGTGTCATAATAGAATATCGTCAAGCAGGTTTTAGTCGTTAAAACTGGGAGATGATTAAGTTGAACAGCGTCAAATGGCCCAACTTTATTCGGGCAGTAATTCTCGTTTAGTGGGCAAGTAGTTTAAGACAGACATTATTTCTCGTTAGCTAAATACTGGCTTGGAAAGACAGGGATTCAAATGAATCCCTGTTCTTTCGCGTATCGACATGCTTTGCCCATGGAAAAAGGGCGGACACGAGGTCCAATGTCATTAAGATAAGGGCAACAGCAGAAAGAAAATAGCAAAACAGAAGAGCACCACGAGGATTTCAAGCCAAACTCGTGGTGCTTTTTTCATAAATACATAAAATGGGTACGAAAATAAAGCAGACCGTGAAATCTGCTTAAGCGGCTATGAAAAGAGAAGAGTTTATGCTACCCTGTAAATGAAGCTGACTGCCGTTTTAGGACGGATTTTGCGGATGTCCTTTCGACCTGGACGAACTGGCAAAGTATTCTTTTGAATCAGGGCTTCGACATTGGGCGGGAGTACATTGCATCGGAAGAAGTATCTGCAGATTTGAATGGCAACGGTAAAGTTGACCTGATAGGCATATTTGGTATCTCTGAGCTGGATGATTACGTGCAAGGTAATCATTTCGGAAAAGTTGTACATGATCATTCTTGCATATATTTCCTGTGCAATGTACTCCACCTTTTTCGAATGGAAGCTGGTCAGGCCGACTGCATATTTGAGTTCTCGAAACGACGTTTCTATGCCCCAGCGCATTCTGTAGAGCTCTTTGAGTTCTACAGGAGAGAAGTCGGACTGACTCAGATTCGTAATGACTGTTTCGTACGAATCATCAGCGATCCTAAAACGAACGACACGGAAAGAAATGGGATAGAACATGTTAGATTTCAAGTCTAAGAAGTCAAAAGTCGCATTATTGGCAAGGAACCGATAAGTTTCGGGATGGGCTTTGACCTCATTTGTCGACTTTTTCGTCAGTATTCGCCGCAATGTAACATCAAATTCCTGCGTTGGGGGCAAATGTAACCCAGAAAGGATACCGCTGCTACCGATATCCTTAACTCGGATCAAATAATTCCAGCCCTTTCTCTCGATATGAGCAAAATTGTTGTAGCATTCATAGCCTCTGTCGGCGATAACAATAACGTTACCATTAATACGGGACCGGTCGACCATATCCGTCAGCGCTTTGTGTTCATTTTCGCATTTGCGTGGCTGGATACAGGAATCCAAATAGAGTCTATTGCACAGATCATACATTGCATTGAGATGCAGCAGGTTAAAGCCGTGCTTATCCGGGCTGTTCTGAAAGTATGTATCAAGATTATCAGGGTCAGTGGCGATATGCATATCTGAGCCGTCAACGGCAATCAATCGGAAACCTTTGTATGTCTTAATATCTGAATATGACTGAGTAAATTCGTGAAGCAGGAACTCGAAGGCAAACGGCAGAATTTTGTCCCGCTGCTGGACAAAGGCGGCTGCCGTTGCCGTATTGGCGTCATATCCTTGTGCCTCCAATAGCTCTTTGTAAATGCTGTTCCCGCCCATAGATAAAAGGAGCTGTACTACGTTTTCAAAGGGTAATTTACGTTTGCGGGTAAAATCTCTCTTTGGGTCCTTGACGAAAAGTGCCGGTGCCGTTGACATCTCCTTGATGAGTGAAGTCAGCGCTTCTTTTACGGTATTGGGATATTCGTTCATCAGCTAAGCCTCCTAAAAATATCTTCATTTCAAGGCTCCGCTGAAAATTTTTTACATTTTGTCAAGTGCTTTCTGAAATTTCTCCCAATTTTTTTAATAAAAAAGAGCAGGGTATCTTTTTTTGATACACTGCTCTTGTGCTTGCTCTTTGCTTAAATGCTTATCTTAATGACATTG
>CAZOCV010000245.1:0-4237 GCA_964578395.1 uncultured Pirellulales bacterium | reverse complement strand
CCGATAATGTTCATATGGGTCGGATAAAGCTCAACGAAAGCATAGGCATTATGCTCCGGCGATTCAACCATTCCCTTGAACGTGAGATGGTGGACGCCGTTGCGGACGGCATATCCTCCGGTATGTTCATGGCCGGCGAACCAGGCAACGACGTGATGATGGTTGTCCAAAATATCCAGTACAGGTTGGGGGTTCGCCAGGCGATATTTTTCGGCGGCTTCCTTGAGCAGGGCATAGTGACAAAAACAGATGACTTTTTCGCGGTTCTTTTGTGCCCGATCCAGCGCTGCGCGAAACCATTCCAATTGGCCGTCACTGATGACGCCGTAGCCGGCATCATTACCGTCCAAA
Source organism: uncultured Pirellulales bacterium (assembly GCA_964578395.1). Classification (GTDB taxonomy): domain Bacteria; phylum Planctomycetota; class Phycisphaerae; order Sedimentisphaerales; family SM23-30; genus JAFGBA01. The sequence goes on along the minus strand of CAZOCV010000245.1, from coordinate 3,886 downwards.
ACGATAAAACGCCAGCCGGGCGCTGAAGAAAAAGCAAAATCGTAAAAGAAATTATCTACGCCCAATTTATTTTTGACATTTTCTCTTTCGGCGAGGATGCAATGATTTCCCAGAACATGATATTTGGGCATCTGCAACTGATTAAAAGCCCCCAGGATGGTATCCATATCTTTCATGGAGGCGGCAGCGTCTTCTGTATAACCATCAATGATGTCGCCCAACTGAATGACAAATGCCGGCCGGCGTTCATTCATATCCTTGACGCATTTTTGGAGGTTTGGCAAAGACGCGCGATAATCCCGATCATTTTTTGTGCTTTTATCGGCAAATTGAATATCCGCCATCACGCCGAAAACCAGGGGCTGGTTCACGCGGGAGGGCGCTTGGCAGGACATGCAGGTCAGGACACACATTATTACGGTTAATAGTTTAATCATTGACGGCCTCCTGTTTTTCTTTTTCACGTTGTTTTTTCTGGCGGAACGTTTTGGGGGTCATGCCGGTTTCCCGCAGAAGGTAGCGGGTAAAATTACTGCGATTGGAAAATCCCAGATATTCGGAAATCTGATCTACGGACATATCGGTTTCCCGAAGAAACAGTTCGACCTGAGCCACTTTATTTTTATTGATTTCCTCCAGTATGGACGAATCCAGATACCGGCGAAACCTCTGTTCAAGAGCACGCCTGGACAGGGAGGTGGTTTTGATGACATCTTCGACCTGAATAGGCCGTTTGGCGTTATCCCGGATATAGCGCATGGCGGTGCGCAAATCCCTGTCTTCCACGGCCAGGATATCCGTGGATTGCCGCGCGATCACGTGTGAAGGCTTGATGACGATACGCTGGCCTTCCATTTTTTCGCCCTTTATCAGACGTTCCATAAGCTGGGCTGCCTGATAGCCGGCGTCCTCCACCTTGAGCACCAGGCTGGACAAGGGCGGAGACGATAAATCACAAAAAAGGTCCTCATTATCGACGCCGAGAACGGCGATATCATCGGGTATATGCAACCCGGCTTCGTGGCAGGCTTCCATAAGCTGAATGGCGCGGTCGTCATGGCTGGTCATGATTCCGATCGGCAGAGGCAGCGAGGCTGCCCAGCCTTTGAGCGAATCCAGCGTTTTTGACCAGGACGACGAATTAATCTTTGCATCATACGTTATCGGGTTAAAGCCCGCCTGATTGACGGTTTCGCTAAATCCTTCGCGTCGGAGTCGGGACCAGAACATATCTTCGAGGCCGCAAAAAGCGAAATGTTTGAAACCCAGATGAATCAGATATTCTGCACCCATCTTGCCGATGGCGTTATGATCCATGATGATATAAGGAATATCTTTGATTTGCTCGCGCGTGTGAATGGCGATAATGGTCGGCGTTCCCTTTTGGATGAGTTTAATGTCCAAACGGGGATTTCGGGTGATAAGCCCATCAATTTTATGCTCTTCGTTGGCCAATCGGGATAGCACCAGTTTGGGCAGGGAGGGGCTGTTCTGATACACCATCAGCGGCCCCTCAAGGTAAAACGTCCACGGGCCGTGCAGGTGGTTATAACGGGCTATTCCCCGCAGCAAAGACATACAGTGCTTGCGAAAAAGCACCCTTAAAAGCACCCGGCGCGAATTCATCATGTCCTGAGTTTACTTAAAATGACTTAAAAAACAAGGGAAAAATACCCTTCCTATGTACCAATATGTGCTGTCGGATTATGGCGTATATCAGATATCGCCTGCAACCTGTTATGGTTCAATATGTTATAAACATGGCGTGCGGTGCATGTTTTTTGCTTGAAGATTGACAACCGTTAAGCCGCTAAAAAGTATCATCTGCGCAATATGACACATTTTTTGCGCAAAATGAGCTATTTTTCATCATTTCAATAAGCGATTATATAGATGTGAGCTATTGGAATCTTTTAGTTCAGAAAGGTCTTCTGCCATGAATAGCAAGCATTTCCTGCGGAACATAGGATTTACTTTGATTGAGTTATTGGTGGTGGTGTCCATTATTGCTCTGTTGGTGTCGATCTTGCTTCCGGCCTTGAGCAAAGCGCGGGAACAGGCCAAGAAGGCCGTATGCGGCACACAATTGCATCAGATTGGGTTGGCGGCTTATGAATATGCCGTGCATTACGATATGTATCTGCCTTTGATTGACGAAGCGGAGAGATTGAAACGGGGATATACATCGAGCCTTATGCACTGCAATCGTATGAAAATGTGGGGTAATGATGAAGATGCCGGCGAGTTGTATCCCCGGTTGCTGGATCCGTATCTGGGCAAGTTGATTGAGGAATGTCCTCTGGATAAAGGTTATCAGGAGGAAGCTTATCCCTATCTTCCCAGTCCCATAGACCCGTATTTGGGACCTTTCTATGAGGTATATGGAAACAGCTATGTTTACAATGCCGGTATTACCTGGCCCGGCGTGGGCAGTACGACTTCCTCTCTGGGGGATAACTGGAAAACGAGTGTGGTGGAGTCGCTTTACAATAAAAAAGTAAGCAGCATCAAAAATCCCGCCCTGTATTGTCTGGCCGCCGACCGGACCATGTTGTTTGTGGAATACTACACCGCGGCAAATCCATATGTGAAATATATGAAAATGCACTCCCCGGAAACACAGGAATTAAATATGGTCTTTGTTGACGGGCATGTTACTAAAACAGAAATGCTTTATACCCCGGATCATTTATGCAACAATGAATATAACCTGCTGCCGACAAAATATAAATAAGCGAAGCTCTAATGTGGATTTTCGACGGCGAAAAGTGGAGATTTGAGAAAGGTAGAGATTTTAATGAAATTTAACGGTTTGGTTCCCGCGGTTTTTACGCCGATGCACCCGGATGGTTCGCTGAACCTGGAGCCGGTTGAGGCGATTGTGGAGCATGTGCTGGCGGACAATGGCTGCGGCATCTATATCTGCGGTAGCACCGGCGAAGCGCCGTCGCTGACTAGTCAGGAACGCATGACGGTGGCGGAACACTATGTTGCCGCCGTGCGGGGTAGGATACCCACCATTGTCAATGTCGGCTGTGACTGCCTGTCCGACGCCCGGCGTCTGGCCGCTCATGCCCGCGAAATAAAAGCCGACATGATTTCGGCGTATCAGCCCAGTTATTTCCGCTGCGAGAATCTGCAGGCGTTACTGGCCAGCATTAAGGAAATCTGCCGCGGGGCGCCGGACCTGCCGTTTATTTATTATCACACGCCCCGCGCCGGCTCCAACTTTGACATGTTTGAGTTTCTCAAGGCCGGCAAGGAGAGCATCCCCTCTCTGGCCGGCATCAAGTTCAGCACGACCAGCATCCATGAATATCAGGAATGTCTGACGTGCCAGAACGGGCGGTTTTCCATGTTTTTCGGCACGGATGAGATGCTGCTCAGCGCCCTGTGCGTTGGTTCGAAGGCCTCCATCGGCACCTCCTTTTCCTTTGCGGCGCCGGTGCTGAACCGGGTGATTTCCTGCTACCGGCGGGGCGATATGGCCGGGGCGCAGAAGTGGCAGAGCTGCTCGGTGGCCATGACGCGGATTTTATTCAAGCATCGCGGCCTACCGGCCTTCAAGGCGATGATGAAGCTGATCGGCCTGGACTGCGGCCCGACGCGGCTGCCGCTGGTGGCGTTAACCGAAGCGGAAACGGCTTCATTAAAACGCGAACTGGAGAAGATCGGTTTTTTCGACTGGCTGGCGCCGGAGGAGCAACCGCCGCGGGTGCTGGAAATCAAGCCCGCTAACGTTGAGGAAAAATTGTCGGTTCGCAAGTGAACCTTTGGAAGCAATCATAATGATGACAAATAACGATGAAAACATTACAGGAGGCTGCCTATTGAGCAAGTAAATCCAGGATTCGTAGTGTAACGTATTTTTAGTGATTTGTTTTTT
>CAZOCV010000244.1:0-4282 GCA_964578395.1 uncultured Pirellulales bacterium | reverse complement strand
TTCGCGGAAGAAGTATTATTTTCCGAGGATTTTTCTGCGGGAACCATTGATACGGAAAAATGGGATATCCTCATAGACGATCCCGCCGAAAGTTCACTAACCATCGAATCGGAACGGCTCAAGGCGGACTTTTGGGGTGGGTTCGGCTCTTCGAAAAGCTGTTATCTCGCTGCCAAACCTGTCTCACTTCCTTCTACGTGGTCCTTCATCCACCTGAGAGGGACATGGGGTTATAGCCTGGGCACGACGGGAGAAGGCAGGATGATGATTTATACCGATGATGCGCCCAATCAATATATCCGCATCGGCTGCGGATCATGGCAGGGACCATTTCTGACATATGGGGATTCCTGCGGACACTCCGGAAGCGATTATTCCTACTCTTTCCCGACCATCATGACGCCATTCGAGTTCATCATCGATCGACAGGGAAACTGGCAGTATCTGGAGAATGATGTCGTTCTTGCCGGTGACACCTGTGCAGCATTAGGCGATCTGGAAACCATCCGCTTCAAAATGGGCGGCTGGGACATGTCGCACTACGAGACTATTTATTACTTTGATGATATCGAACTGACGGTGGTGAACCAGGGGGACTCCGCGTTGGATCCCGTAATAATCAATGCAGTGCCGGCAACGATCTCAGGTTCAACATGCGATTTTACTGATGATTACGACGGATGCTGCGGTGATGATAATTCCGGCCCGGATGTTATCTTCCGCTATGATGCGGCCGAGGACGTCGAGGTCGATGTTGTGCTGGCGGATTCCGCCTATGATACGCGGTTGTATGTCTATGAGAATGACATAACCAATCCGGCCAACTGCCTCGGATGCAGCAACGATGACATTAATGGCAACCGCAGCATCCTGCATAACCTCGCCTTTACGGCCGGAAACGCATACTATATCGGCGTGGATGGCGACAATGCGGCGTGCGGCGATTATATTCTGTATATTTTCGAATCGGTCGATCCGGATAACACGACCTGGTATGTCAAACCCGATGGCAACGATTACAACAGCGGTTCAAGCTGGGAGACGGCCCTGGAACACATTCAGGCGGCGATTAATAAAACCGCGACAGGCCACACGGTTATTGTTGCCGACGGAATTTATACCGGCGCCGGCAACAAGTCGCTGGCATGGGGCGGCGAAGGACAGGTCAAGCACATCACCGTCAAATCCGCCAACGGGCCGGATAACTGTATCATCGACAGTGAGAATAGCGGCAACGGTTTTGATTTCTACAACCGCTTCCTGAATTCCACTGATGTCATTGACGGTTTCACTATCCGCAACGGGCTGGTGGACCAGGGCGGCGGCATCCGCTGCTGGTATAATACCTCGCCCACCATTCAAAATTGCATTTTCCTGAATAACACTTCGAATTATACGGGCGGCGGAATTTCGTGTTTCCACAACAGTTATCCCACGCTGCGAAACTGCCAATTTCTGTCCAATCACGCCAAGTTGGGCGGGGCGATATCCTGCGGCGGGGGCAACAATATCATCGAAGATTGCATCATGATCGGAAATACGACATGGTCGGATGCGGGCGCAGTGCGCTGCGATTCGTGTTCGCCAAGCTTCAATCGCTGTCTCATCGCCGCAAACACCACCACCGGTAACGGCGGCGGATTTTACTGCTCCTACTCCGCTTCGCCGACTATCCGGAACTGCACCATTACGAACAACCATGCCGGATCCGGCGGAGGGGCTATTTCCAGCAGTACGGCGTGCTATCCGGTAATTATCAACAGCATTTTATGGGGGAACACCGCCGCCAGCCGCGGTCCTCAAATTGCACTATATGGTTTTTCCCCTGATGCTTCTCACTTAACAATATCTTATAGCGACGTCGCCGGTGGCAACGCGCAAGTTTACCGGCAAACCACGAGCAGTTATGTGAGCTGGGGCTTGGGATGTTTCGACGCCAATCCCCAATTCGTCTCCGCCGAAACGGGTGATTATCATTTAAAGTCAGAAGGCTGGCGTTATAACGAGTTGAACAATAGTTGGACGTGGGACGACGTAACCAGCCGATGTATCGACGCCGGTTGCCCCGGCAGCGACCTCAGCGCGGAACTCGCCTGTGTGCTTCGGGATCCGGATAATCTCTATGGCGTCAACCTTCGCGTCAATATGGGCTTTTACGGTACAACGGCACAAGCCAGTATCCCGCCGCACGACTGGGCCTGGTGCAGTGATATCAATACCGACGGAACGGTGGACCTGCAGGATTACGCCATTCTCGCTCATCGCTGGCTCCAGACCGGAGCGGAATTGCCCTGCGACCTGGATCGCAGTGACATCATTGATATCCCGGACGTCATTATCCTGTCTGAGGATTGGCTCAAAACGACAACCTGGCACTGAGAAACCCCCGCGGAGACGAAAAGGTAATAAACCTCGGAAAAACCAGCGATGCTGTTCGGACCTGGATATTGAACCTTTCGGCCCCGGACCTTGAAGCTATCCGGGCAGGACATTGAAGGGGTTATCAGTACTGCCAGAAGGGTTCGGTCGAACCATCGCCCAAGTTTGGGCCAAACATCGCCCATGTTTTGCTGAAACATCGCCCATCTTCCGACCGAACATCGCCCATGTTCGGGCCAAACATGGCCCATGATCAGACCCACCCCTTCAAGGATACGGACCCGCACCTCAAAGCTGGCGAACCGGGATATTGGACCTCCCGGACCGGCAGGTTCAAGCTCTCGCTCCTCCACCTCAATACCATCCGCGCAGGGATTAGAGCCGTCCGCGCAGGACTTTAAACCCGGCGGCGGCGACGATGAAGGATGCCCGCCGCACCCGTCAAGAGGAGCAATCCCGTCACCGGTTCCGGCGCCGGCGTCAATATAAAGGCCTGACGGCCATTGGGGCCGTAGCCGATGCCGACGATCTGGCCCTGGTCGTTGATATCCAGGGCCTCTTCGAGCTGCCAACCGGCCGCCGAGTCATCTACCAGGGTATCCAGGGCCACTTTGCCCAGAACCATGTCCCAGATGAAGGGATCTCGGTGTCGGCCGCTTTCGGTTAAATGGCCCACTACCTGACCCTGGTTGTTGAGCGCCTGGATGTTTAATTGAGTGATCCCATCGTTATACCCCAAGTCAAAGACGCCCAAGTCGGGATCCCAGAAGAACGCAATGCTCGATGACTGGTCTCCCTGGTAGTAACCGAGCATCTGACCGGAATCGTTAATTGCCATAGCCAGACTGTAGCCGCTATCGGATGTGGGCGGCGGGAAGAGGACCTGAGTCTGCGTGGGCGAATCCCAGAGAATCGCCTGATGGGAGCAAGAACCCACGATCTGACCGGCTGAATTGATACTCCAGGGCTCACTCAACGGGTAGGCGACCCCCTCCGGGTCGGATAACTCGACCCTTCCTTCGACCGCATCCCAGACAAAGGCTTGTTTGTCACTGCGGCCATAACGGCCAACCACCCGGCCGGAATCGTTGATATCGTGCAAATCGGTCGAGGTGGGTAAACCGATGATATCCTGGATGCCATTAACGGCGTCCCAGATAAACGGATCATTACAGGCTGAGCCGGAATAGCCTATAACCTGACCGGCATTGTTGAGGGTCACCACCCTGGTGCGTGAACTGGAACGGGGATACTCTGGATCGAGAACGCCCAGGTCCATCATGCCAAGTTTACTGTCCCAGAAGTAGCCCCGCTCGCCCTGATCGGTGTAGTCATAGCCAGCGACTTGCCCGTGGTTGTTGATGCCGCAGGCGTGGAAATAGCCATCCCGGCCCGACGCTCCGCCCAGCGGCATAAGGTGGAACTCGGGCCAGTCGGCCTGCAAGGTTGCGGCCGTAAGGTTCAGGGTCAGCGCACATAGACTCACCGTGAGATATCGCATGAATAGACTCTCCCGTAAGGATTTTATCTCTCTCTCCGAGCCGGGTTGAAAGGGAAATAGACAGAGCCTATGTCGCTTCGTCCCAGCGTTTTTGGGTTTTCCCTGACACGACAGAACCAGTTTAATCCAAAGGCCCAAGGAATGCAAGGGAAAAATTAGTCCCGACGGGACAGGGGTTGGCTCTGGCGATGATGGCCCTTGACCGTCCGGGCGGGACCAACAGAGCCGTCCGCGCATGACTAGGTGATGCGGAAGATGGATTCGTCGATGACTTCGCCGCAGTAGAGACAGTGCGAGTGGCGGCCGGATACGGGGCGGTTGCACTTGGGGCAGTTGCGGACGGCGGGCTGGTTCTTGCCATCGACCTTGCCATCCCGCATATCAACCTCATATAGCTTGTCG
>CAZOCV010000243.1:0-4369 GCA_964578395.1 uncultured Pirellulales bacterium | reverse complement strand
TGCTTTTCAGCGTCAAAGAGCCGGATGTCGTACCCAAATACACGTTGTACGTCGGCGCCGTGGCGAATGCGCCTGGAGCGTTCCAACCCAGGATTAACCCGGCGGGATCAATGGCTTCGGCGTCATCGGCCGGATCCGGACCCCATGCCGTCTTAAGGCCTGCGGCGTACAACTCCACAATCTCGGCGTCTGTAAGAATCACGTTCCATATTTTCATTTCATCTATCTTGCCCTGCAGGAACCTGCTGGTGCCGTCCCAGGCGCCAATCGTTGCCGCTTGATAGGGCAAATCGGTCGTTGCGGTTACCGTCTGGGTTGAATCCAGCACACCGTTGACGTAGAACTTGAACACACATCCGCCGGGAGTGGTGGAGTCGAAAGTCCATGCGCAAAAGTTCCATTTGCCATAAAGCAGGTCTTGAGTCGTGTGCATCTGACTTGAACCGGATACGCCCGTACCGACGCAAAATTTATAATCGCCGCCGCTGTCCGGGGCGTGTACAACGCTGTGGATGGCAGAGCCGCTCCAGCCATCCGTGGAGATGAATGAATCAAAAACATCGCCCGTTGTCACATTGACCCAGAAAGCCAATGAAATTTTATCCGTTACGGGCAGCAAAGAGCTAGCCAGGTCAACGTAGGCGTTCGTGCCATTTAAAACGGCACATTGCCCGACAGCACCTGGCCCATAGGTAAGGCCGGCGCTGGCCGTGCCATCCACGAGGCCCGAGGGAACGCCGGAGCCGCTATCGGTGGCATCGCCATCCAACGCCCAATGGTGCGACGGGGCCGGCACAGCGCCCTGAGCGACACTTAACGTTAAACTTAACAACACAACAATTAGAAGCTTTTTCATAACCAGACCCTCCAGTTATTTAAAGTGATTTTAAGTTTCCTGTAAAACAACACCATTACGTTCTTCCAACCAGATTCCCCAACTCCTTTTGACCCCCGTGTATCCTTCATCGCCTGACGCCTCCTTCCAGTCCCCTGCGGGACCACGTTTGTACTTTACTTCCTGGATCTTCATAATTCATCACAACGATGCGAAAAGGTTCCGCCATTTAAGGAACCCGACCCCAAAGGCCGGAACCTTAAATGGCGAAACAAAAAAACATTACCTATAAACAAAACTTTTTCCAATACACTTAGCGACGACGACGCGCCAGCGCCAGACCGCCCAGCGCCAACAAACTCAGCGTCATCGGTTCCGGAACCGCCAACTCGGCCATTTGTTCCGCCGAGAGCGCTCCGTCAAAAATCTTGATTTCATCAACTTCACCCGACATAAAGCGAGCGAGGGTGCCCCAGGCATCCCAGCAGCCGATGGTCAGATCCCGAATTGTCGTTTCTGCCGCAGTGCCGGTAAGTGTCAATACGTTGTCTTCGACACCATTGAAATAAAGGGTGCATACACCGTTTCCCGCCATAAGATCGGTCACCTGATACGTGAAGCCGACATGCGTCCACTGATTCAGCGGAAGCACCGAAAGGGTCTGGAACTGACTGGCGGGACCATCAAACCACGTTCCCACAGCCACTTCACCCGCGGGTCGCAGTACGGAATGAACGGTATCGCCGCCCTGCCAACCCCAGGTGGAAATCACGGAATCAAAACCGCTGCCGGCATCATAGGTGTAGGGCTTGACCCAGTAAGACAGCGAATATGCCGTCGTTGGCGTGGTAATAACGGCATTATTGACGTCGATGCCGGAATCAACGCCATTGAATACCGCCGAACCGCCAAAAACGCCGGTGCCATACGTAACGCCGCCGATAGGGGCGCCGTCAAGGGCGGCATTGACTTCATTGGTCGCATCGCCATCAAGCGCCCAATGCGAGACTAGCGTTTGCGCGCTAACCATACTGCTGACACTTAAACATAACACTAATACCAATACCTTTTTCATCATTTCCTCCAATCTTTCCTGTTAAAACTTAATCCTTTAAAACTACACTTATAGGTGAACACAACCTTTCGGAAGCTCATGTCCTTGCATGAGCCATATCACACACGTTACTTTTCTACACCTCCTTTCGGCTTATGTGTCCGTGCGAAAGGTTTGAGTTCTTACGCTACATCGCCGCTTCCAGCAACCCGGTGTTGCCTTCCAGCGGCGCAATCACGACATGAATATTTTTTTGCCGCAGCGCCGCAATATATTCTTCTGCTGCGCCGGCGTCGGTGATCACCGTGTCGATTTGATTAATATCCAATACCCGCGTCAGCGCCCTGCGGCCAAACTTGGTATGGTCCGCCAGCAGAATCGTCTTGCGGCTCTGCGCGACAACGCCTTGTTTGATGCGGAACGAGTCCACGGACGACTCATACGTGCCTTCGGCCGGCATAAACGCCCGCGTGGACATAAAAGCGATATCAACGAAATACCGGCTGATTTGCTCTTCAGCGCCGGGACCGACGAAACAATAGGTGTCCCGGTCGAAACGCCCGCCGATCATCATCAGCGCGCTGTCGCGGTCGCGCCGCAGCCGTTGTCCGATAAGCAGCGAGTTGGTGATAACCGTCAGATCTCGGTGGTATTTGCCCAAATATCCCGACAGTTCGGCGCAGGTCGTGCTGCCGTCGAGAAAAATCGTCTGCCCGTCTCGTATTATCTCCAGGGCCTGGCGAGCAATCGAACGCTTTTCCTCCACCCGCTCCGACAATCGCTGCGCTAACGCTGTTTCCAATAGACCTCTTTCGCCCTCCGGCATTCGCTGAATCCCCCGTAAGGTCTTCATAACCAGGTGCTGTTCCGCCATCCGGTCCACGTCACGGCGAATCGTCATCGTCGATACCTTCAGGGAATTAGCCAACTCCTTATAAGTGGCCGTGCCCCGGCGGTTCACATGGTCAAGAATGATTTGATCGCGAGACATATATTATTATATTCTCTTCCACACGTTCAAGGGACTGATATAGACTTTTCATATTTCTTATACCAAAATAATCGGACATTTGCAACATAAAATTATGATAATTTTACATTTTAATGTAAAATTTTTTCTTTTATGCTATAAGTACTTTTTATACAATTACTTATAAATATTTTACCCCTTCATACAATCCCCCTTTTATTGAGTATATTTTTCCAAATCCTATAATAATTAGTAGCCATTCTTTCACACAAATTGGCCAATTCTCAGTAAAACATACCAAATTTAATATATATCATAGATATAGTTTGCCTATTTTAATAAATGATATAATTTAACATAAAGGTGAAAAAATTTTTATTTTTTTCTTGCAATCGCTTGTACTGCTCCTTTAAGATATCTGTTATTGAGAATGCGGCCTGTTGTTACCGTCATATCAGCTACAGAAAGGCAGGTTCTTCGATGAAACCGCGAAAGTCCGGATTTACCCTGATTGAATTGTTGGTTGTCGTTTCTATTATCGCTCTGTTGGTGTCGATCTTGCTCCCCGCCCTGAATCAGGCCCGCGAACAAGCCAAACGCGCTGTGGATGCCAGTAACCTCCACACCATCGGCATCAGTCTGCACATGTACACCGGGGAGTACAATGGCTTCTTCCCCCCCTCCTATGGTGGATTCTGGATGAATGAACTTTCCATGTTCACATCCAATTACATCATTGCCAATGGCGGTGACAGGAAAACCTTTTACTGCCCCTGCAATAAAGGCCGTGACGCTGCCTATGGCGGCGATTACGACTCCGAAGATCCCGCTGATTGGCAAAGATCTCTTTATTATCGCACGGGTGCTACGGCAACCAGAATATTTAGTGAGGATCCCGCCGATGTTGGTTTTCAGTATGACACCCGGTTCGAATTTCGCAGAACCACCTATTTTTGGCTGTTAAGAGCCGCGCCGGGTGCGGTAGATGAAAATGATTACTGGAAAGCAACGTACACTCGCGGCGGCGTCGGCCTGGATGGAACCTACGAAAGCGTCCGACCCCATGTTCTTAAAAGTGGCATTGACGGAACTGCGCCTTATCGCGAACTTGTATCCAAGTCGTCCGTAAAAAGCGCTGCCGATGTGGAACTGGTTGTTGACATGATAATGACTTTAACCTGGGATCCATCTCAATACTACTACTATACTCTTTCGGAACAACCCGGTGATGCTATCTATGAAAATTCCTCGCATCTAAGCCGTGGAACGGACATACAAGGCGGCCACAACCTGTTCGCTGATGGACATGCCGCATGGGAATCCTTCGATGATACCCATGCCCGCTACATGGTTCACGGAGCTTTACCGGGTGAAGGTAATAATTTCCCCGTTCATTGGTGGTAACCCGCTTCAACGGAGTCATTTTCTGTAGTATAAAAATAAAATCCGATAGAATAACCAGGGCGCTAATGCAAACTATATCCATTAGCGCCTTTTTTTGCGTATATAT
>CAZOCV010000242.1:0-4403 GCA_964578395.1 uncultured Pirellulales bacterium | reverse complement strand
TCTGAGTTCCGAATTCTGAATTCTATTTTTTTTAATAATCCTCATCCAATACGCTGTGCTGTTCTTCCACATCCGGTTCTATACCAGGAATAATCGGCAGGTTCTTGTAACCCATTTCCAACTCCCGCAATTTCTTGCGATGTTTTTCCGACAGCGTATCCAAATCCTTAAACGACGCCTCTTCACTGCGGACAATATTCGCCTTGACAAAAACGTAAAGCACATTCTTGTTCTGTGAATAACTCACGTTGCGAAATAGCGCCCCCGCCACCGGGATATTGCCCAGCAATGGAATCTGGTTTACGGTTGTGCCTGTTGTTTCTGTGGTCAATCCGCCCAGCACAATCGTAGTATTATTCGGAACCGTCACCATGGTGGAAATCTCATTGGTCGATTTTGGCGGTGGAACGTTGCCTGAACTTTCACCCAAAAAGCTATTCACACTAAGTGTGATTTCCAATTTAAGAAAATCCCCTTCACTGATATGGGGCGTAATTTTCAGTGTCGTGCCCGCATCCTCATACCCCGCAAATTCGATGATCGGCGTATCCGAGCCCGGCGGCACCGTCGTCTTGGTCGTCGGCTCCTCGCGTTTTGAATCTATGGAGCCTTCCTCGTTGTCGTTGACGAGTATCCGCGGCATTGACACCACCTTGCCCTTGCCTTCAGTTTCCAGAGCCTCAATCGCCGAATGCACTAAGGTATCGTTATAAAAAGCTAACGTTCCTCCACTGCCTGCCACTATCCCTGATGCTCCAGGTAAACTTAAAGTTGAATTCGCCACTCCAAATGGCGAAAGCAACGAAGCGTTAGTATTACCAACGGCACCATAGGCATTTTGCAAACTTACACCTAGATTCATCGCATCATCCGCGTTCACCTGCACCAGAATTGCCTCCACCAACACCTGCGGCAGACGCTTATCCAGTATCGCAATCAGATTGCGAATATTATCGTGCTGTTTGGCCGACGCCCGCACCGCCACCGCGTAGATATCCGCCAGCGCCACCACGATAGGCGCCCCTTCCTTGCCCGGCACATTCACCTGCCCTTTGTCGTCCCGCTTCTCCGATTCCAGCAGCGATTCGAGCATACTGGCCACTTCTTCCGGATCGCGGTTCTCCAGAAAATACACCTGAATCGCTCCCATGTCTTCGGGCGCTTCCATATCCACTTTTTCGATAATATTGGCGATTTGTTCGTGCTGCTTGTTGGTCGCCAGAACGAACAATCGATTGGTCGATTCCTGTATCGCCGTGCGCACCTCGAAATCTTCCTCGGTCGGCAATCCCTGCACCTCTCCCGCCATCACCTGTCCGCCGGGTTGGCCCGGTACTTGTGTCATGGAACCCTGCCGTGACGAACTCCGCGCTCTCTCGCGGGCGTTGGGCCGCTCGGTCGAGCGGGTAACTTCCAGGGCGTTGAGAATCTCCTCCGCCTCCGCCGCCTCAACATTCTTGAGCGTATAAACCACGATATGCGCCCCCGTAATAACCGCCGCCGGCACATCCAGCAAGTCCAGCAATTCCTGAATCTTTTCAATCTGCGACGGCCTCCCCACCACAATTAACCGATTGGTGCGGTCATCGCCCAGCAAAAACGGCCCGCCTGTCCCGGCCTGCATCAGAGAACGGTCCATTTGCGACATCCGGCTGCGTGAGGTTGTTGTGCGCGGCGTTCGCTGCTGCTGCGGCTGCACCTGCGGCGCGCCCTCCCCGCCGGGTATCACCTGATCCTCTTCATCTTCGCCGATTGCTTCCAGCAGCGATACGATCTGCTGGCCGATATCGCTGGGAACAACTTCCTTCATCACAAAAGCTTTAATGATAACGGCATCTTTCGCTTTCACATCGAGCAGGGTTAATAATTGTAATACCTGCTCAATCTGTTCATCCGTACCAATCGTAAATAAACGATTCGTCCGTTCATCCACATGCATCACCGGGCCGGTTGCCGTCGGTGCTGCCGCAGGGGCCGGCTGCGGCTGACCCGGCTGGGGCTGACCCGGCTGCGCCGGCTGTCCCTGACGAGGCCGAGTCCGGCCTGGGGTACGGCTTTGCATCGGCGACGTGGTCGCCGTATATTCCCCCAAATCGCGGATTAAATTCGATAATTGGGTCGCGGCGTCCGCGGCTACTACATATTTTACGTCGGTTACTTCCAACCGGCGCGCCGGACCGGGCTGGTCCATCAAATCAATCAACTCCTGCAAACGCGGCATCCGCCGGGCGTATTCCGTAATAATCATCATATTGGGATTCGTGGGCACCGGCGTAATTACACCCTGTTCCGATGTAAATGTCGTCAGCACGCCCTGAAGCTGCGCCACGGGCACATGCTCCAGTTCGATTATCTGCACGACAATCATATCTCCCGGCGCCAGGGATTTTAAATCTTCGTCTGATTCTATTTTTATCTCGGTTTTCTTCACCGCCTGCCCGATTTGCACGATGCGGATAAACGGATCCTCGCGCACAAAACCATAACCGTTAAATCGCAGCAATGATTCCAGCAGCGGCAGCAAATCCCGCCGGTGCAGATCGCCATATTGCTGAATCCTGACGTTCGTCGCCGGGGGAACCGCATCATACAAAAAGATAAATCCCATCTCCTTGCCGATAAGCTCCAGCAGATAATTGATGTCTATCATATTATCACGCAGGGTCAGTTTGATTACATCATCCGGCCCGGGTGGCGCAGCGTTTTTTATCTCCGGTTTGTCAACCAACTTGGGCTCTATCGTTGGCTCCGCCGTCGGCGCAGGTATGGCGGGCGGCGTCGGCTCAACGACGACCGGCTGAACGGGAACAACGGGCGCCGGAACCACCGGCGCGGGAACTATCGGCGCTTCTACCGGTGGCGGCGTAACAACGCCGGCCGGCGCCGGCGGCGCTTCCGTAAATGAAAGCGTTTCTATCTGCTTATTAATTTCTTCGATTTCCTTCTCCAACGCTTTTACTTTTTCGCTTTCTGGATTTTTGGCGCTTTCTTCCGAGTGTGCGATCATGGCCGCCTCAAGTCTTGCCCATAAGGCTTCCATTTCCGCAGACATCCCTGTTGCCGCCGGCGCTTCCGCCGTTACCGGCGGTTGCGGCGCTGTTGCCGCGGCCGCCCCCGTCGTTATTTGCTCCAGTTCCTGCTGCAAGGCCGTAATTTTAGCCTCATCAGGAGTTTCTTTGGCCAATTCCGCCGCTAACTCCGCCAAAATCTCATCGATGCGATCCTGCCCCGCCGGAGCTTCCGTCGGGACATCCTGGGCGGGATTCGTCGGCGCATCCTGCGGCGCCGCCGTCGGGGCATCCGCAGCGGGTTGTTCCGGAGCAACCTCTTGCGCTGTTGTTATCGCCGCTCCCAGCATCACGGCCATCATCCCGCACAGCCACATCTTTATCCGTCGTCCGCCCTTTCTGGAAAAAATCGTTCCACCCATCCAACTTATCCTTGCGGACTCCGCCGTCGTGCTCGTATGATATATCTCATGCTGGCTCATTTGCTCAAAAGCTCCATAAAATATTTACTGCTTCCAGCGATTATTATCGTCATGTGCCTGTTGTCGGCGGCTATACCCGGCTGCGCCAACGCCCCCAAAAACACCATTACCCCGGACCGCCTTCCCGCTTCGGTGGCCGATGACGCCGTAGCCATCAAAAACCTTACCGACAGCGTCCTTCTGGCCTTGTCTCTCCGGGACTATCAAACACTTCAGGGCTTTGTGCCCCCGGAAGATGAACGTTCCGGCCAGTACGTTGCCGAAATTTACTTGGGTAATGCTATAAATACCGCCGTTTTGGAAAAATGGAACGCCCAGGCCACCATTGTTCGTTTCAGCAATGACGGCCAAACCGCATGGACGGCTATCCCTGTCAGTTATCGCCGCCACCCCAGCAAACCCGTCGAAACCACTTCGTTTCGCTTCAAATTTCAGCGGTGTTCGACGGAACATCAATGGTGTTTGCTGCTGCCTTAGCATTTCCATTTTCTTTTTCAGTTTCTTCTCCATGGCCCTGAACCTGCAAATTTTACTTATCCGTTTGATTTACGGGTTCACGGTTAGGAATTGTCCTTGAAGAAGGCCTCGGTATCGGTCGAGCCGGCAGAGTTCGTCGGGGAGGCGTTGTTGGTGCGGCCCCGGGCGCTGCCGGTTGTCCCGTCGGACGAGTATTCGCTGCCGCCTGAGGCGATGGCAAAGGTGCTGTCGGGCCGGGTTGCGGCTTGGGCACTTCCAGGTCGTACTCATGCCCCTTGATAAACACCATCATCTTCCCCTCCTCGACATGGGTTATCGTGTAACCATCCACTTCGTCTCCCGGAAGAACCAGTTGGCTATCAGGTTTTCCGGGCTTTTGAATCCACGCCCAGCCATATCCATTTCCCGCCACTATCGTCGCCACCAAATTAAAATT
>CAZOCV010000241.1:0-4414 GCA_964578395.1 uncultured Pirellulales bacterium | reverse complement strand
CCTTTGTCACCGACGGTGCCGCGTCCTTCTCGATGAGCAGCTTGTCGTTTCCCTGAATCACCGGCTGGACGTACGGCACCTTGCCCAGCTCCACCCGGACCGGCAGCAGGGCCCGGTCAGGATAAACAGAGATCAGCGCGTAATTGGCAAATGCGTAGCTCAAGAGTGTCTTCGCACTCTCGAATCGGTTGGCCGACGTCTCGCAGTGCAGGACAACGGCAATATACTCAACGCCATCCCGCTCAGCCGTCGCCGACAGGCAATACATCGAACGGCTCGTAAAGCCTGTCTTCAGCCCCGTTGCACCCTTATAATAGTAGATCAGCTTGTTGGTGTTGGAGAGGCCGAATTCGCCGTTGCGGACGGTGTCCATCCAGATTTTCGTGAATTCCTTGACGATATCGTGCCTGATCAGTTCCCGGGACATCAGGCCGATATCCCGCGCCGTCGTCGTATGGGTTCTGTCGTCCAGAAGACCCGAACAGTTTGTGAAGTTCGTATTCGTCATTCCCAGCTCCTGGGCACGGGTGTTCATTTTCGCCACAAAGACGGATTCCGAGCCCGATATGAGCTCCGCCAGGGCCACGGCACAGTCGTTGGCCGACGCGACGATGACGGATTTGAGCATATCGCGCACGCTCATCTGCTCGCCTTCCTCCAGCCAAATCTGCGAACCCCCCATCGAGGCCGCATAAGCGCTCGTGGTCACCATATCTTCCAGCGTGATTTTTCCGGTTTCGATGGCTTCCACAATCAGAAGGATCGTCATGACTTTCGTGACACTGGCCGGCTCCAGCCTTTCATCGGCGTTCTTCTCATAGATCACCCTGCCGGTCTCTTTTTCCATCAATATCGCCGACGGCGCCGATATCTTCAGCTCCGCCAGTGTTGAAACGGGCGGTTCCTCATCAAATACCGCCGCGTCGACAACCTCGTTGTCATCCTCCTCCAAAAACACCGGCACGCCATCCGATACCTCCGCCGGTTCTGCCATGGCCGGTACGGATATGGCGAAAATTAGCGCTATAATGAGCAAAATTGAGATCAGTTTTTTCATAGACAAATCCCTCCTTGGTATACAGGGATATGAAACAAGCCGGACAAATATGACCTCGGCCGGCGGGACAATTTATGCTTGCATTTGCAAAAAGTTGTGTTAAAATTAATGATACCTCCGCAGGATTAGTTCAGTGGTAGAATGCCAGCTTCCCAAGCTGGACATGCGGGTTCGATTCCCGTATCCTGCTTACGGGCTTAGCCCTCGAAAGCACTTCAATTCTGAAGTGCTTTTTATTTTGTATTAAGTGAGCACCATGCAAAAATCCATGCATAATTACGAAAGTTCTTCGCTTGTGCGGTTTATCCTGGCAGGCGCTCTAATTGCTGTCTTTGCTGTGTACATCCAAGTCCTTTCTGTTTGTCCTTTACCTTCGCATATACGATGTCAAAATATTCGACGAACCGATGAGTGTCCTTGCGGCTCACCATGACCTCGTACGACATTTTATTAGGGTAATAGTCGAAATAACCGTAACCGAGAATAACGCCCGGATAATACTCTCTGCCCGTAACGGTAACATAAACGGATTGTCCTATTTGGGCTTTCTTCAACTTTTCGAATTGTTCTTTCATTAATCAGCACCTCAATACACTATGTCTGAAAAATTGATAGTTATATCATACAGATTTACGAATGTGGGTGGTAAATCCTTGCATTATTTTGCAGGATTTTTTATTTTTGTGTAATATGTCTATGGATAATATCCTGAGTTTTGCAACAAAAGCAAATAATAACAGCCTTCAAACCCGCATGGTGACTGGGATTGAGGGCTGTTTTAATATGTCAGTAAATCATAGCGTATTTTTCATTTTTTTGCATCAGCAAAAATATTTTTGATTTCAGCTAAGCTCCTAATTCTTGCAGAAAAATCGATGCCGGTTTTAGGCCCGATGCTCTCAAGAACATCATCATAATAATCGAATAAATAGTAGTTGCGCTGAACGTGGCTGCACTCTGCTTTTTTTAAGCTTTCCAGCATTTTCGAAATACTGTACTCATGTCCGGTTTTCATTTCCAGGATTTTTGCAATAACCAACGCAATAAAACAGGTGAGAAAGTGCGCCTCAATATGGGTAATCGTTGACACATACACTGGGCGCGCTTCTAAGTCACTTTTTGTTACGCGAAATGATTCTTCAATTCGCCATAAGCCGCGATACATTTCAATGATTCTGTCATCTGATTCTGTCATCTCACTTGTTACAATCACATAGTAACCGTCTAAAGCTTCTTCTTCTTTCAACCTTTCCTCATCGAGCTCAAGAACTTGCCCAGCGTTAATTATCTCACCGGTTCCTTTATCAAAATTAATGTTCTTGATATATGCAGCAGCCCCATAAGAAGTGGCGCGAGTATATTTGCCGGGATGTGCAATTAAGTCTTTTGCCTTTGCAATTGCGGCTGCTCGCTCTGCCTTTGCACGTCTGTCATATTTCTCACTGTAAAACACGACCTGCTTCTCATCAACAGTCTTCTTTAATTTCCTGCCGGAGGTGGATGTAACCAATATCATTCGGGGGCACAGTCTGGACTTGCGCTTGTACTCTTCACCGAGCCATTGGTATCCATCTTCATTCATAACAAAATCCTTCAATTCTTTGTCAGCACCCCGAACGGACATGCTGAATACATAACCGTCTCCTGCCGAGAGGGTGTACCAAATATTATCACCCGTTGTCATCCCTTTGTCTGCAACAACAACGGCCTTGCCGAGCCCATACTGAGTCTTAATGCGCTTTAGATTGGGTCGATAGGTCATGCAATCATTGGTATTACCAGGAAACAGCTCAAAGGTGATTGGTAGCCCATTGTTATCAATGAAGAGGCCCATTTGAACAATTGGGTTTGGGCGATGTTCCTTTGAGACTCCGTTCTTTCTAAGATCATCTTGAGCGTCGATTTCAAAGTAGTAGTTTGTGACATCATAATAGACAAGGCTGGAATCTCTTCCATAGAGTTCTTTGATTCTATCATTGATCCAAATCTGAAGATTATTTTTGTGTTTGCAGAGAAGGGTAAGACACCGGTAGATATCATCGAGAGAATAATCCCCCTTCTCAAAAAAACGAGTTCTATCCTCAAAGGTTTTCTTCTTTGACGCTGGAAAGAGAAGCCGGGAGAAAACGAGTAATTTCGTGATTGTATTTACATCAAATTCTTCTTTTGTATGGCGTTGCCGATTTACGAGAAATGTGTGCAGGCCAAGCTCATGGTAAATGGAATTAAGAGCGGCATATCCAAAGTTTTTGCGCAAATCAGAATTCACAGACAACTTATCTGTCATATGAAATTCAAATGATACAGGAGCTTTTTGCTTTTTCTTCTCTTCTTTAAGCTGCTCTACCCGCTTACTAAAAAAAGCGATAGGGTCGTCATATTTTGTTTTCAGCTCATCAAGATATCCAAGTTTCTCTACAGTAATCTGTCTTGAGCATTTCTTTTCTTTATCATAATAGCTATCCGTGATGGAAAGGTAGATACGTCCCGATTTTTGAGGTGTTCTCTTGAGGTGCATCAGACCACGTCCCTTCACCTCGTATTATATCATATTGCGACATAATACGCCATAGTTTTTTGACAACTTTTTGTAAAAAATATTGCCCGAAACCATTGTAGTATCAACAGTTCCAGGCTATCTTATTTTTTATGCTGTTGCAAAACCGTGGAAACGGCGGCCGTTCGATCACCCATGTCGGTATCTATATCGGCGACGACCAGTTCATCCACGCCTCAACCTCGCGTTACGGCGTCAGGATCAACAGCCTCGTCGGTTCCTATTGGGCGAAGGCCTTGTACGGGGCCAAGCGCCTCATCACCCCCCAATCGGCCCTCGAGCTATGCTGTCCGCCAACCGGAGCAGAATCCTTATAAACGCCCGGAAACCCTAATTTCCCACCGGCACACCTTCCGATAAAATTCCGCCGCTTTCCCGCTCTTTGGTATTGACATTGGTATACCCAGATGTTAATATATCAAAGCTAACTCCTGAATCGTAGGATGCATATGCGCGAGTGGTGGAATTGGCAGACTCGCTGGCTTCAGGTGCCAGTGTTCGCAAGGACGTGCGGGTTCAAGTCCCGCCTCGCGCACCACAATACGACCTGCTCATTAATGCAATGAGCAGGTCGTATTACTATACCCGGTATAAATCCTTTTTGCTTATTGGCTAAAGCAGTTATGCTTTACCCAAGGCTTTGAGGACCTTGTCGGGGGTGGCGGGCGGATCGACCCAGATGCCGATGGCATTATGGATGGCAATAATGAGGAGGTGGGTGTTGGCCAGCGAATGGCTGATTCCGTTGGCGCCATATGCGGCGTTACCGGCGCGCGTTTCAAGAAATCTACGGTCCACCT
>CAZOCV010000240.1:0-4461 GCA_964578395.1 uncultured Pirellulales bacterium | reverse complement strand
CGGGAGCGGGTTTGCTACACAGCGCCTGCGGCGTTAAAAGCCCCTCTGGGGCCTTTGGCTGGCTGCGGCGTATTAAGGGATGAGAACCCCTTTGATGGCCTGGAGGTTTTCGATGGCGGTGAAGACGGCTTCCCAGTCGGCCAGCGGGGCTTTATGGGTGATGAGTTTTTCGGCCGGGACGCGGCCGGAGGCTATCAGGCTGATGGCCTTGGCCCAGGAGGTGGTAAACGTCGAGAGATTAAAAATGACGCGGGCCACCTTGAAGGCGAACGCATCCCATTCCAGTTCCACCTTCTTGCCGCCGGTGAGGCCGATGACGCAGATCGAACCCATCTTGCGAATCAGTTTGGGGCACAGGCCGATGGCCTTGGGCGAACCGCTGCACTCGACGACGACATCGGCGCCGCGGCCGCCGGTGAGGTCCAGTACGGCCTGCACGGGATCCGCCTCGGCGACGTTAATAAGGTGCTTAAGGCCCAGTTCCCGCGCCATTTTAAAACGCAGTTCCACATCGCCTGGCGTACCGATGATAATGACTTCGCCCGCGCCGACAGCTTGGGCGGTCAGGGCGGCCAGCAGGCCGATGGGGCCGGGGCCTTGCACGACCACCGTGTCGCCGGCCTGAACGCCGGTGCGTTCGAGCAAATCCGTAACAACGTTGGCCATCGGCTCGGTCATTACGGCCTGATCATCACTCATCGTCGCGGGAATCGCATGAAGCAGCTTTTCCGGGTAGGCAATGTATTCGGCCATACCGCCGTCGATGCCCCAGCCGGGGCTGCGTTTATCCGGGCAAATCTGGATGTTGCCCGTGCGGCACAGCGGGCACATGCCGCAGGCGCGGGTGTGCGGCTCGGCGACGATGCGGTCGCCGACGCAAAGCTTTTTGATATCCGCGCCTAATTCAACCACTTCGCCGGTGAACTCATGGCCCAGAATAACCGGCGGCCAATACGGAAACGTATCATGTTTGACATGGATGTCCGTGCCGCAAATGCCGCAGGCGGCCACGCGAACTAATACTTCGCCGGCGGCGGGGGCGGGCTGGGGCATATCGCGCAACTCGATGTGGCCGACGCCTTTTTGGGTTTTAACCAGTGCTTTCATGATGTTACCTGCAAAACGCCGCGGCAAACGCGGCCAAAACGGCGGCGGCGTCGGCGATTTCCGTCAAGCGAATCTGTTCCAGTTTGGAATGGGCCACCTTCAGGCTGCCCGGTCCGTAAACGACGGTAGGGATGTTGAGGAGGTTATTATAAAACCACGCATCGCACGAGGCGGGCATGGCGTCAATGGCGGCAGGGAGGTTCATCATCCGATGCGCGGCGAGCAAGCCTTGCGGCAAGGCATGCTGGGGCGACAACACGCTGCCGTCATGGCGATAGGTAAAACTCAGCCGCCAGTTGTCCTCGGTGAGCGCTGGATGTTTTTCCCGCAGGATGTTTTTCAATTCCGCGCTGATGTCGTCCCTGGTCTTGTTCGGCAGAAAGCCCAGCACGCCTTCGAGGATGGCGTAGTCCGGTGCGGCCGACGGCCAGGTGCCGCTTTCGAGCCGACCAAAAGTCAGCGGCATGGGATTTTCATAAGCGTCGAACAGGTCGATGCCTTTGGAGCATTGCAGCAGTTGGCGATGATAATCCATGAGGATATCCATGGCGTCTTTGGCCATGAGCAGGGCGCTGCGCGTCTGGCCGGCCTGGCCGCTGTGGCCCGCCTTGCCGAAGAATTCCAGCTTGAACCACACCGCCCCGCGAATCGAGGTCAGGACGCGGTGTTCGGTCGGCTCCATCACGATGCAGGCATCGGCATCTTCGCCGCGGCGTATCATCGCCAGCGTGCCGTTGCCGCCGACTTCCTCTTCCACCACCAGATGCGTTATCAGCTCGCCCGCGAGAGGAACCTTCAAGGTGTTCAGCAATTTCGTGAGCAGGTAAAGGGCGGCGACGCTCCCTTTGTTGTCGCAGGCGCCCCGGCCGTAAAGAATGCCGTCAACTACTTTGCCGCTGAAAGGATCCGGCATATCCTGCGAAGGCGGCACAACGTCCACGTGGGCGTTAAACAGCAGTTTTTTTCCGTGGCCCCGGCCCGTGCGATTGAGACGCAGATTATACCGGCCGTTATAGCTCAGGCCGGGCAGGGGGCTGCTGTAATCTTCATCGTCTCGGAGGGAATCGCTCAGCGGTATTTTTTCAACGTTTACATCCAGCGCCGCAAAACGCTCTCGAAGAAACGCCATCGCTTCCGCTTCCCGGCCCGGCGTGGAGGGAATCCGCACCAGTTCGCTCAGAAAAGCCTGTGTTTCCGGCAGAAGTTTGCCGGCGGCATCTTTTATGGTTGGTGGATCTATCATACTTTTTACAGTCGCAGGGTGCTGAGCACTTTTTCCATAATGGCCAGACTTTCATCCGCTTCTTCGCGGGTGATAACCAGCGGCGGCGCTACGCGCAGCACATTGCCATACAAGCCCACCGAACCCACCAATAAGCCGTTTTCGGCACATCGGTTGATGACCGGCTTAATCAGTTCCGGGGCGGGTTCTTTGGTGGTTTTATCCTTAACAAATTCCATGCCCATGACCAGCCCCTTGCCGCGCACATCGCCGAGGTACGGGCATTTGTGGGCCATGGCCTGCAACTGTTGTTTGAGATAATCACCCATTTCGGCCGAATTTTTCACCAGCGGCTCGCGCTCATAAATGTCCAGGATGGCCGTGACGGCGGCGCTGGCCACCGGATTGCCGCCCAGGGTGCTGCTCATTTCGCCTTTCGTCAGGCAGGCGAACACCTCCGACCGGGCGCACACGGCCGACACCGGAACGCCGCAGCCGATGCCTTTACCCAAAGCGACAATGTCGGGCTGGAGATTTTCGTGCTCCATCGCCCACATTTTTCCCGTGCGACCGTAAGAAGATTGCACTTCATCGAGCGTAATCAGCAGGCCGCGTTCCTTCGCCCACTGAAAGAGGCGCGTCAGCCAGCCTTCCGGCGGGAAAATAAAACCGCCCGCTCCCTGATATGGTTCGACAATTACACCTCCGAGATCGCCGGTGGAATTCGTCAGCACCAGCAGGTCCAGGAAATCAAAATAGCGTTTGAAATCCGGGCCATCGCTGCAAAATCCCAGCGGGTCGCGGTAGGGATTGGGGTAGGGGGCGCGAATGGAGCCTGGCAGCACCGGGCCGTATTTCTTTTTAGGTCCGGCTAGTCCCCCGGCCGCCGCAGCGCCGAACGTGCGGCCATGAAAACCGGTCATGAAACTGAGTACTTCATAGTTGCCGCTTTTACGCCGCATCAGCCGCAAAGAAGCTTCCACCGCTTCCGAGCCCGTACTCAAAAAGAAACACTGGTTCAGATGGGCGGGCATGGCCTTCACCAGCCGCTCGGCAGCTTCGATGCGGTAGGTATTGGCGCACTCGTAGTTATTCAGCAGTTTTGCGGTTGCTTCCTGGGCGGCCTTCACCAGGTCGGGATGGCAATGCCCGACATTAGTGACCAAAACGCCGCTGGTCCAGTCGATGTAATGGTTGCCGTCAACATCCTGAACGATGCAGCCGCGAGCCGATTCCCATACGACCGGGGCCTGATAGCCCACCACGTCGGCTTCATAAGTGTGCCATTTATCCAATAGTTCCTTGCCGCGCGGACCGGGCAGGGGGCCTTTTACCGATACCTTACTCATGGTTGCTCTTTCTATGAATCGTATTGACCACGCAGCGGGCGTCGTTGCCGGCGGCCGCCGCCAGAATATCATCCATTATGCTTTTGCGAATTTCCCACCCGGCTTCATGGGACGCCCAGCCGATATGCGGCGTCAAAACCACATTATCAAGTTGGAATAACCCAAAATCGGGTTTGGGCGGTTCAACCTCGTAAACGTCGATGGCGGCCCCGGCGATGGTGCGCTTCTTCAAAGCCGCCGCCAGCGCCTCGGTATCCACCATCCCGCCGCGAGAGGTATTAATGACATACGCCGTCGGCTTCATCAACGCCAGGTTTTGGGCATTGATAATGTGATGGGTTTCCTCGTTCAGCGGGGTGTGAATCGTCAGAAAATCCGCCTGCTGAAATAGCGTTTTTTGATCTACCCATTCCACGCCGGCCAGCGCCGCCCGGCGTTTATCGGAAAGGTACGGATCATTGCCGATGATGCGAAAACCAAATGATTTGAGCTTATGAAACACCCGGCTGCCGATACGGCCCAGGCCCAGAATCGCCAGCGTTTTGCCTTCCATGCGATAGATGGGAAAGAGATGGTCAAAGTTCCACTGTCCCGCCCGGCTGGAATCATCCAGCGTTTTTCGGCTCCAGAGAACTTTGCGCCCGCAGGCGAAAATCAAAGCGATGGCGTGTTCGGCCACATCGATTTTGCAGTAGTCCGGCTGATAGGCGAACTGTATATCCTGCCGCGTGCAGGCGTCAACATCCACGTTATCGTAACCGATGCCGTGGCGGATAATCAGTT
>CAZOCV010000239.1:0-4579 GCA_964578395.1 uncultured Pirellulales bacterium | reverse complement strand
GCCACAGATTTGCGCAGATAAACACTGATAAAGCATTTATAATCAGTGAAAATCAGCGTAATCTGTGGCTAATTCTTTTGACTTTCTTCTGGGTTCTGGATTCTGAGTTCTGAATTCTATTCTTAAAAATCAGTGAAAATCAGCGTAATCTGTGGCTAATTCTTTTCTTGCTTTCGTGTTACGGCGCAGCCCGTAAAGGGCACATCTATTTGGTCACCGCCAGGGCGTCGAGGTTGAGGCCTGTGTTGGCGGCAATGAGTTTAATAAAATTACCTCCCTTTTTGAGGGCGGCTTTCACATCCGCGGTTCGCCAGGTTTTCATGTTTTCCGTGGGAGCAAAATCAAGCGTTCCGGCATTTTGTCCATTGACGTGCAGCTCACAGGAGCGTTTGCCGGCGGCCGCATAGCGGAACGTCAGCTTATACTCTCCGGCCTGGTCGGCCAGCACGTTATCCCATTCCACCCAGCCGCCCGTTTCCTCAAAAACAACATACCCGGTCCCCTGATAGCCCTTGTTTTTATCCGACACGCTGGAGTGAACCAGCTTGGCGGCTTCCGCTTCATACGCGTCGCCATCCATTTGGGAGGGAACCGCCGCGGAGGAGGCTTGATCACGATGGGGATAATAGATTTCACCGCCGGCGCCGAGGTCCTTGATGCGCAGATTGCGGAATTGGTACGTCAGAGCTTTTTCGCCATGATGCTGGATGCCGATGCGGCCGGATAAATCCATCTCATCGTGCACATCCGTCGTCAGGACGCCGTTGACGAAAATCTGAATATGGCCGCCGATGCAGATAATCCGATAGGTGTTCCATTCGCCCGGTTTATAGCATTGACCGGCGCGAGCCAGAAAAGCGGCAATCGAAGCCTGCTTTTCTTCTTCGGTATCGGCCTGATCCTTATTGGGCGAGATAAACCATTTTCGGCGTCCCTCATCATAAAGGCCGCCGGACCAGTTGCGTTTGGAGGTATCCACCTCGGCCTGATATCCCCAAGCACGATTTTTCGCCTGCTGGCAGCGGAACATAAAACCGGAATTGCCTTTATCCAGCGGCATTTTCACGTCACCTTCAAAAACAAAGTTGGCGTATTCCTTCTTCGTCAGCAAAAACCATTTGCCTTTGTCCGACGTCAGGCTGACCACGCCGTCTTCATAGACGGCCGTGCCCCAGTCATAGGGATTTTCCCAGTTGCCCAGCGCTTTATCCTGGAACAAGTCCTCCCATTTGACTTCTTCGGGGGCCTTGATGTGTGATATTTTTGACGCCAGGCGTTTTTCGTTATCATAGGCCGTCCAGCCCGGACGCACATCCGGGCCTTTGAGCATTTTGTCGGCTTCCGGATGATTGGTGATTTTCATCGCCGCGGCGTCATATTTCAGGGTCCCGCCAAAACGCTGACCGATACACCCCAGGCACAACATCTCCGCCAGCGGCGCACTAATCTCAAACGGCGAATTCACCGGTTCGACGCCATGGCAGGCATTCAAAAAGTTTTGATAGTGATCCGACAGTTTGCCTTTGGGGCCGGGCAGTTGTCCTTCTTTTTCGAGGCGCTGGAGTTTGTCGTTCATTTGGAAATGATAATTGGCGCCGTGGCTGGTTCCGGTAATCACCGCATCATCGAGAAAAATCATGGATCCCACGGGAGGCAAATCCTGCGAAAAACCATCCGGTTTGGGCGGCAGATTGCCCTGCCCATCATACCACTTCAATTCCAGCGGCGGCATCCCTTCGCGTTCCTTGAATCTAAAAGTAATCACCGACCCCTGAGGATAATAAAGGTCACTGGGGCCGATGAGTTCGGTTTGTATTTCGTAAGGCTGCCCCAGTTTAAGATAGCGATACATCGCATCCAGCACATGTGCCCCCCAATCACCCAGAGCGCCGCAGCCGAAATCGTACCAGCAGCGCCAGTTGCCATCGATCAGTTTATCGCTGAACGGCCGGAACGGACGGCGGCCCAGCCACTGGTCCCAGTCATAACCGACCGGAGGAATCGTCTCGGGATATTCCTTGAACGTCCAGCCGTGCCAGCGACGGCTTTTGGTCATCCAGGCATTAACCCGCCTGACATTTTTAATCAGGCCGGACTCGACCCATTGGCCAAACTGTAGAGTGCCGAATTCCGAATGCCCCTGATTGCCCATCTGGGTGACGACGCCGGTTTTGCGGGCGATTTTTTCCACCAGACGGCACTCGTAAACATTCTGGGCCAGCGGCTTTTCCACAAAAACATGTTTGCCCAGCAGCATCGCGTGGACAATCATGGGGAAATGGGCGTGGTCCGGCGTGGCGACCACGACGGCGTCAATCTGGTCGTGCATCTTTTCAAACATTTCCCGGTAATCCCGAAAACAGGGAACTCCCGGATATTTTTTCATCGCGTAATCGTGCTCGAGGAAAAGGACATCCGCAAAAGCCGTGTAGGTAATCTGGTCCTTATGGCGGTTAAAATAATTCAGCAGCGAACCCCCGCGATTAAATACCCCTATCTGGGCGATACGGATTTTTTGGCCTTTGGGGATGAGACGGGGTTTGTCAAACGGCAGAATCTCTTCAATCCCCATGGCCCCGCAACTGTTCAGCAATAAGACCGGCGGTGTATATAAAATCGTCTTCAACATCGACCGACGGGATAAATCCGTTTTTTTCATTTTTTTATCCTTCCGCTAATGGATACAAGTTACCCGCACCTGCGGCATCTCTAATCCAATACTCGTATTTTGATATTTTTGAAGGAAGCCCGATTGCCATGGTCCTGAAGCAGAATGTGTCCCTCTTCCCATTCGCCAAAACCGGGCCAATCCTTGTACTTGCTTTCCTGAATCAGTTGGCGAAATTCCGGCGTTTTGCGCTCATAGGCGAGGATTTTGCGGCCGTTGAGCCAGTGCTCCACATGGTTGCCCTGCGAAATAATCACCGCATGATTCCACTGGCCGATGGGATTCGGACGCTTGAGCGCATTATCCGCTTCAATCAGGTCATACAGACATCCCAGGGCGCGGCTGCCGGGGTGATTGCCCAGTTTGGCGTCCGGGTGCAAGGCATCATCAAGAAGCTGATACTCCAGGCCGATGGAAGAACCTTGCCCCTTGTTCAATTCCGGGTCCACAAAATATTTTATACCGCTGTTGGCCCCGGGAGTTAACATGAAATCCAGATGCAGTTCAAAATTACGGTATTTGTCCACGGTAATAATATCGCCTCCGGCCGCCGACTCGCCCCCGCCGGACTCCAGAACGGTTAATACGCCGTCCTTGATAACCCATCCGCTATCGGGGAAAGTATCCTTTTTGGCGCTGCGCCAACCGGCGGACGTTTGCCCATCAAAAAGAAATTTAAATCCCTTTTCCACATTGCCCAGTTGGTTGTCCATGCTGACAACCGGCAGCGGCATGGGCCGGGCGTAGCTGGCCGGACTTTCATCAATAATGCGAATATTCCGCCAGCAGACCTCTATCCCTTCCCTTTCCTTATTATTGCCGATGCTGTGCACCTGCAGGGCGATTAAACCCGTGCGAGTCATGGTATCATACAAATGAGCCGTCGGCACATCGTTCACCCAGGTCTTGAGGGTCGTGCCGAGTGCCTCAACCCGCAATTTATTCCACTGATCAGGCTTGAATGCTTTCTGGGCATCCGGATTATCTTTGAGCGTATAAAGCCAGCCGCGCTGCGACTCTTCATAAATCCCGCCCGTCCAACTGCGCGACGAAGGATCGATTTCGATTTGATAACCGTGGACAACGCCCTTGCGGTATTCCGGGAAACTGTTGGAGCGAATCTGCACGCCCGAATTAAGCCGGGCGTCAACCTTGAATTCAAGCTCCAGAATAAAATCCGAATATACCTGTTTGGTGCAGAGAAAACTATTAGAGGTATTGACTACGGTCTTACCCACAATCGCCCCATCCATTACCGTATATTCCGCTTTTCCGCCCTTCTGCACCCACCCATCCAACGTTTTACCGTCAAACAAGTCTCTGGCCGGCTCCGGCCCGGAAGCCATAACCACCGCCGGCAAAAGGATTAACAACCCCATCACGAAAAGCTGATGACCTTGAATCTGCATCATATATCTCCTTAATAAGTTATGGCTATACCATATTTCATTCTTGCTTCAACGTCAAGCCGCATTCTTTGGCCGATGCTCGCACAAACGTCCTGCTTGTACCACGTTGTCTCGCGGTGACCGAGCGAAGAACGCCGCGGGTTTGCGGCCGAATCTGCGCAAGCTTACGTGGACCTACCCTGCCCAAATGGAAAGTTGGTTATTGTATGGCATGGTGCGGTTTGGTATAATAAGTCTGTTATCTATGGGACATTTAAGCTGCGGCATCCCGAACGGAGGCATTGGTCATGAGAAAGCACCGGGCGTTTACCCTGATTGAAGTCTTAATCGTGGTGTATATCATTGCCCTGCTGTTGGTTGTGGTACGGCCGGGGCTGATGCTGGCCGGCGAGCAGGCCAAACGGGCGGTGTGCGCGGTAAACCTGCACCATATCGGCCAGGCTTTGGATAAATACGCCCAGGACAACACCGGACTTATCCCGCCGCAATGGTTGGGGCACAA
>CAZOCV010000238.1:0-4595 GCA_964578395.1 uncultured Pirellulales bacterium | reverse complement strand
GTGGCGGGTGGCGCGATTGTGAAGAACCCCTCGTTCTCACGAGGGGCTAACAGAATAAGCCCCGGATGATAATCCGGGGTTCTGGGTTAGTGCGTGGCGTGTGGTGCGATTTTGAAAACCCCCTCGTTCTCACGAGGGGCTAACAGAATAAGCCCCGGCTGAGAAGCCGGGGTTCTGGGTTAGTGCGTGGCGGGTGGCGCGATTGTGAAGAACCCCTCGTTCTCACGAGGGGCTAACGTCACGAAAACCCCCTCGTTCTCACGAGGGGCTTATTTGCCGGATTGGTTTTCGACGTAGCGTATGGCGGCGTCGATGGCGGCGGGGTCGAACAAGCGTCTGGCCGAACCGCCGCGGGTCCACCAGTGCCGGCGCTGTGGGGAATGGTTGTTATTCAGCGTTTTGCTGGCGTAGGATTTGAAAATACGCAGGGATTCCATGGGCGAAAGATTATCGGGAATAGATATAACCAGATGCACGTGATTTGTAGCGACGCTATAGGCTCGAAGTTTCCAGCCGCGATAGGCGCACGTATCGATAAGCGATTCTTCCGCCTGTCTTCGCTGGTGGTTATCGAGGATGATGGCGGTTTCTGTCATGCGGAACCGGGCCGATATTTCCCGTTGCGGTTCCGCTTTTTGCCGGACGCCTGGTTGATGTTTGTCCATCCAGCCGCGCTGATCGCCGGGTAGCCATGTGCCATAAGTTGTCCATGTTAAAAGATACGCCGCCATGCAAGGTATGATAAATAAGTGAAAGGTTGAAAGCAATAGGCGAAGAACCCCTCGTTCTCACGAGGGGCTAAAAGATTTAAGAACCCCTTGTTCTCACAAGGGGCTAACAGAATAGCCCCGGCTGAGAAGCCGGGGTTTTGGGTTAATGCGTGGCGCATGGTGCGATAGTGAAGAACCCGTGATCTGCCTTGGGCGGAGTGTGAAAGTGTGAAAAGTGTGAAGGGTGTGAAAAGTGTGAAAGTGTGAAAGTGTGAAGAGTGTGAAGGGTGTGAAAAGTAATCTGTGCTCATCCGTGTAAATCCGTGGTTAAAAATATGGTGTTCACCACGAAGGTACGAAGGACACAAAGAAAAGATTTTAATAATCCGTCAAATCCGCGCAATCCGTGGTTAAAGTAATATTCGCGTTCATTGGCGGCCCCCTATATTACCCATCGGGATTATCCAAAAGTTCTTGCAGCCGCTGCGCCAGTGTCGCGGGCAATTTCCCCACGTATTCTCTATCCAGCAAGCCGGCGTTTATCATATCCAGCAGGTGCATACGGTCCTTGAGGCGAAAGCTGGTTAATTTCATGCGAACCAGGGCCTCCAGCGATACGACCACCATGCCGCCCGGCAGGCGTGTGGTTTCGGAAAGGTCCGGTGCCGGCGTTTCGTACTCAGGCCGCACCCGCTCGCCGGCAAAAATGATATGCACGGCATTTCGCGGTTTTGCCTCCTGGCCCTCCAGAAACACATCCACACCCGCGACATGGCGATAGATAAATCCTGCCGCTTCTAATGCCGCTCGCGCTGCTTCGAATTTTCCGCGATCCAGCAACATGTCCACATCCTGGGTGTTGCGCACGGCGGTTTCATCGACGGTAGCCACCCAGGCGGCGACGGCATGGCCGCCGATGACGGCATAGGGCACACCGGCGGTTTCCAGGATGGCCATCACTCGCCGGAGACGTTCCTTGACTTTCTCCACGGCATGCTCCATTCGATCCAAAATGTTGATAGGTAAATGCATCATAAAGCGATATTGCACCATCGCCTCGATAACGGTGTCGCAGACGTACCCAGGACGGTCAGGTGACGACACCCGCACCGGTCCGGGTGGTATTTATCAATATCGGGCATTTTACGGTGGGAATTGACTATTTTCAACCGGGAAAAACATAAAAGCCGCTGATAGCGAGAAGCTACCAGCGGCTTGGTTGTTGATGGCGGCCAGAGAGGTTAGGCCGTCACGGTCAGTTCGCTGCTTTGGGCCTCGACGATGGGCCCTTCGGCCTGATTCCGCCGGCGGAGCAGACGCTGTGGGTGGGGATTTTTAGACGCTGATTGCGCTGATTAACGCTGATTTTTAAGAAGAAAAATTAATAGATAGTTTCGTTTGGGGAAGGAGGGTTTTTATTGACAATGAATCGAATCCAATTTAATCTTGCAGCGTAATCTGCGAAAGAGGCAGATTAGCGCATCCCGCGCCATCGCGAAATTTACCCATCTTAACATTTTGAAGAATCTTACCTGCTCGTGTAACCGCTTTCATGCGTTAACCCACTCCCTCCCCCAAATTGAGTTTGCATCTTTCAGATTCCAGGTTATAATCCACCGTTTTGAGCCGGGGAGTGGCTCAGCTTGGCTAGAGCGCTGCGTTCGGGACGCAGAGGTCGCAGGTTCAAATCCTGTCTCCCCGATTTATAACTTGCGCCCAACCATAAACTTACGACCCGTTGCCGGCGCAAGTCCAGGTCTATTTAACAGTTCTGACGCGATAACCTGTCTCGCTGTCTGGCCGATTTTCATACTACTATCCTGAACTTTCTCATTTTTAAGCTCGTTTTTAATTTCTTTAATCATAACCGATGTTTTTGCAGAATGTTATATTCCTTTCGACCTTTGAATTTTTCTATTTGAATTTGTTTAGGAATTAGACTTTAGAGCTTAGAGCTTGTTTTATGCTATGACCCGTCACTCCTCCCATAGCCTCTTCCACACCACCTTTTCGTCCTTCTGTTCGCTGCTGTTCCCGCGCCACCGATTCACCACCGCATAATTCCCAAACAGCCGCACCGCCGCCCGGTTATACGCCACCATCGCGTCGTACTCATCCCGAAAAAATCCCAGATACCGCCGCCGCCCATCCTTCATAATCACCGCCTGCCAACCGCCCTTAAACGGCCCTTTGGGCCTCTGCCACGTCACCCCCTTATACCGCGACCCCTTCTGCTTCTTCGCCGATCGCGTATTCCACCGGTTCTGCTGCACCGTGCACACCCGCAGATTCGCCTTCCGGCAGTCCAGCCCGTCGTGGTTGATATGATCCACCACCCGCCCATCCGCCAGCGGCTGCTTCAGTCCCAGCACCTCATAATGCAGCATCCGCTTCTGCTGCTTGCCCGGCCCCACCTGCAAGCACCGTACCCCATATCGCCCCTTTCCCGACAGGTTCACGTGCCACTTCCACCTCATCAGCCGTTCGTAGTCCTCATCATCCACTTTCGCATAATACCCTCGCGTCAACGCCAGATTTTTCATTCCATCCTCCCTTTCCCTTTCCCGCTTTGCCCGACGTTCGAATTTTCCGTACTATTATCCTGCAACTTCTTGTTTTTTATGTACGTTTTTATCTTTTGAGTTTTTTCAATTTGAATTTGTTTAGTCCGCCTCAGGCGGATAGAGCTTAGAGCTTGGTTGCGGCTACGCCACGCTAAGGTTAAGTCTGCCTTACTTCTAGCTTCTAGCTTCTAACTTCTATTCATCCCCCCTCCGTATTACGCGCCGATGTCCACGTTTTGGTGGAAATTCACCAAAAAACGGCGCGGCCATTTTGCGTTAAGTCAAGCCCCGACAAGGATTAATAAAATATTACGCCGGACGCATTTTGTGTGTTCCCCCCGGTCCATTTTTGCGCGCGCATTTTGGCCCGTTATCGGTCCCCCAAAGGCGCATACAAGATCGTAGCCAATTTTCCAAGTGGCTTGGGCGTCCCGCCCAAGATTCAGTCGCCGGGTGCCATGCTCACGCTTGCGTGAGCATGTTCTGTCCCGCCGGCAATTTAAAGTGACGCGGGCATCCTGCCCGCGATAGGGTATTATAGGCGTCCCGCCCAAGATTCCGTAGCTCAACCGTCCCCCGATATCCCCAACTCATAGGTCCCATTGGTCCCATAAGTCCCATTCTTATTTCTCGTAATCCGCCCCATATGCCATGCCCGCGCTCGCCTGAGCATGCCGCCCGTGACGCGGGCATCCTGCCCGCGCTCTGTTTTGGTGCCCTGCTCGCGCTCGCGTGAGCATGTCTTTCCCACCTTTCACCCCTTTCACACTTTACCCTGAAAACGCCGTCCTCTCCGAGCGGCGTTCTCAGTGCATTCGGGCCATCAGGTCTTCCCTGGTTGAACGCACGAACCGAATATAAAAAAACCGCAGTGTTTTAATCCTGCGGTTTTTGGCGTTCAATGATTAATAACGGCTGCGCCCGCCGCCGCCGGTGGGGAGCGGTTTGGCCTCGTTCACTTTTAAGGCTCGCCCGTCGCTGTCCTGCCCGTCCAGCGCCGCAATGGCGGTTTTTGCTTCCGCATCGCTGCTCATCTCCACAAAACCGAATCCCTTGCTTTGGCCCGTGGAGCGGTCCATAATCACCTGCGCACTTTCGACCGTGCCGTGGGCCTCAAACATCGTTTTCAGGTCCGTTTGCGATGTTCCGTAACTCAGATTTCCGACATACACTTTTTTACCCATAACAAATTCTCCTGTTATTTCCGGGTGCGTGACCCTGTTCATCTTTCCGGATCACTAAGAATACGGCCGACAACTCAGCCTTAAAAAATGGAAAGTTGAAGGAGAAATTTTGGTGGGAAGCAGAAAAAAAACTGTCT
>CAZOCV010000237.1:0-4728 GCA_964578395.1 uncultured Pirellulales bacterium | reverse complement strand
CTTTTATAAAAGTAACGGGCGGGCCGCATCCCGGATATGAAATTATCGCCATGGGAATCTCGAGCGGCAACGGGGCTCTAAAAAATGAACGCAAACTGGACCTGGATTTCGCGGCATTTAACGGCGTGGATAACAACTATATTTTTTCTACGGCTGCCGGTCGAACGCTGGAATGGGACACCTGGCATACCGTTACCATCGTTATTGACCAAAATAGCGAACACTATGTGTCCATTACGGTTAACGGCGTCACGGAAGACGTTTCCACTCATCCTTTGCCGCGCAGTAATGACAGCGGCGTGTGGAAGCGAGGCCGGCTCATCGACGCGATTTCCGCGGGACTGATCGCCAACGGGCAATCTGACGATAACATCTATTGGGATAATGTATTGTTATCGAAAGAATGCAGCCTGAAGGCGGACTTGACCGGTGATTGCATCGTGAATCTGGAAGATTTGGCCATTATGGCGTCTGAATGGCTGTTGGGCGCATAATCCGAACGTATTATTTGATTTTTCCCAGCAGTCTCAGCAGGCCGTCCAGAATGGTCAGGGGATGAGGCGGGCAGCCGGGGATGTATAAATCGACGGAAATAACCTTATCCGCGCCGTTATGAACTTCTTCGTGACCCGCGAAAGGGCCGCCGGAAATAGCGCACGACCCGACGGCAATGACAATTTTCGGATCAGGTATGGCCTCGTAGGTCTTTTTCAGGGCCAAATGCATGTTTTCAGGAACCGGGCCGGTAATCACCAGGCCGTCGGCATGGCGCGGCGATGCGACAAACTGGATACCGAATCGCCCCAGGTCGAAGACCACCGTACTCAAAACGTTGATGTCGGCTTCGCAGGCATTGCAGCCGCCGGCGGACACCTGTCGCAATTTCAGGGACCGGCCTAAAAGCTGTTTGATGTTTTTATCGAGCACTTCGGGAATATTTATTCCGCCGCGGCACATTAAATCCTGCGGCGTGCGTCCGGCCAAACGATGTTCACGGCTGAAGGACAAAGCCTGATGGGGGCATTGTTGCGCGCATCGGGCGCAGAACAAACACCGTCCCATGTCAATCGTAAGTTCGTTGTTATCTTTGTGCAAAGCATCGGTGGGGCAAACCTCAAGGCATTGCCGGCAATCGGCCGGACAACGCGCCGAATCCACAACCGGCCTGCCGCAAAAGCGATCCGGAAGTTCGGGCATTTTTTTCGGATATGCAATCGTCCGATGTTTCTGTTGTATTCGTGCCAGTAAGGATTTTATCATGCTGTCGCCTTAGAGGTCGTGTCCGCAATATGATAAATCAAAGCTCTTGTTACACAACGGGAAATCGGAAATCTGCTGATTCCTCAACGCCAAAGCCAGCCCCGTCCAGTTATGAAACGAGGGATCGATGATTTTATAACAGCTCCAGGCGCCCCGCTCATCCGTCAGGCCGACGTGGCAGATTTCTCCCCGCCAGCCTTCCACAAGGCTGATGCAGAATTGCTGGGGCGTCAGCGGTTTCATGACGGTTTTATCCGGCTCTTCCGGGAGCATGTTCATCTGCTCGTTAATGAAGTCGATGGATTTCTGAATTTCCAGCCAGCGCACATAGGCGCGAGCGAACACATCGCCGCTGTGCCAGGTGGAGACGGGAATTTGCGAAAACCGATAAACGCCGGCGGGAAAATTATAACGGCAATCCCTTTCCAGTCCGCAAGCGCGGGCCGCAACGCCCACCAGGCCCAGTTCGCGGCAGGTTTGCGGCTCCAGAGTTCCTGTCTCCTCAAAACGCGCCAACACCGACGGCGTGCTCCACAACAGTTTTATCGCAACTGTAACGTCTTTGGCGATGAGATGCAGTTTACGCAAAAAGGCATCCGCCCGCTGCTTGTCAACGCCAAAGCAGACTCCGCCGGGTGTCACCAGCCAGCGTCCGAAACGATTGCCGCAAAGCATTGCGGTCAGGTTCAGAAAATCTCCGCGCAGCCGGCCGCAAAACGAAGACGTCGGCAGGTAGCCAATATCTCCCGCCAGCGCACCCAGCCCGCCGGTATGATTCGCCAGCCGCTCCAGTTCCAGGGCGACGCCGCGCAGCGATTCTGCGCCGGGGCTGACGGGAATGTTTCCCAGTGCTTCAACCATGTGGCAATAGGCCGTGGTGTGGCCGATGGTCGTGTCGCCCGCGAGGGTTTGCATATAAGGCAGCGTGCGCTTATTAGGCCCGCCCCGCAGTGCTCGCTCCACGCCGCGATGCTGGTATCCCAGCGATATTTCCAGATTCAATACATTTTCCCCATGACACTGGAAACGAAAATGGCCCGGCTCAATGATTCCGGCATGGACCGGACCTACGGCGACTTCGTGAATTTCTTCGCCGGCGACGCCGTAAAATTCCATCACCGAGGGAATGATCGGTTCGCCCGTCCGGCGATTCCAGGCATCCCGACCCGTGCGATAGGAAGGATGAAAGCGAACCGGCCTGAGCCAGGGATGGCCTTGCGGCGTTATCGCCCATTGCTCGGCGATCTCGCGTTCAAACAAATGAACCTGCGGGCACTCCGGCGTCAGGGCCGGGTAAGCATCCGTTGTTTCCGTGGATAAAACGAAAAGCTCGCCGGAAATATCATCCGCCAGAACGGCGTAGAGTGTAAACCGCGAGGTATCCCGCGGCGCGGCAAAAAAAGCCGCTACTCTTTGGCCGGTGCCGACGGTTTCTATAACCGTGTTTCTAAAAACGTCCATGGATACCACCGGAATTCGACCGATGTCCAGGGGCTGGCAATTAAAAAACGAAATGGCGTTGGCGGCGGGCATATTAAAATCCTCCGATGGCGGCGGCGGCATCATGTAGCAGGCGGTTGAGCAAAGGAGGAATATACAGTCCCAGCAGCAGTGTCATAGCGCCCAGCCCGGCGGGCGGAACAATCATCAGGGCGGTGTTCTGCCGGGTGCGCGTGCGCAACGGAAATGATTCTTTTTTTAATCCCTGAGCCATATTGACAAATATCATGGCCATACCCAGAAATATCAGGGCCAGTATCGCCAAAAAGGCAATGGCGATTCCCGTGCGTCCCTGTTCGAACATGGTTTTGACTATTGTAAATTCGCTCAGAAAGATGCCAAAAGGCGGCATGCCGGTAATCGCCAGAAAACCCGCCAGCCATAAAACGCCTGTTATCGGCAGGCTGGTTAAAATACCGCTGACCTCCGCCGCCGTTTTGGTTTTATATGCGGCGATGATATTGCCGGCGACCAAAAACAGCATCGCTTTGGACAACGAATGATTCACGGCGTGAAGCATGGCCCCGAATGTCGCGCCTGCACCAATGCCGACACCCAGCGCCAGAATGCCGATGTGTTCAACACTGGAATAGGCCAGCATGCGTTTATAATCCGTTTGCCCCAAAATAAAAACCGCCGCCCAGCCCATGGATATCAGGCCGAAAAGGATGAACAAACCCTGGCAAAAAGACGCCTGCCCGGCGGCGGAGCAAACCTGGAAACTGCGCAATATTCCCAAAAACGCACAATTTAATAGCGAACCGGACAGCAGCGCCGAAACCACTGAAGGGGCTTCGCTGTGTGCATCCGGCAGCCAGGTATGCAGAGGCGCCAGTCCCATTTTCGCGCCGTAGCCCACCAGAAATAACAGAAAAGCGGCTTTGAGCCAGGTGGCGTTCAGCGTTGATCCCTGCCGAATGAGATCGCTTAAAACAATCGGGATTTTTTCCGCCGTCGCGGACGTCGATGCGGCAATCACCAGAAAATAGTTGCCCAGCAGTGCCAGGGCAATGCCCACCGAACAAATCAGCAGATATTTCCACGTCGCTTCCAACGAATAATGATGACGATGAAAATAAATCAGCGGTGCGCTGGCCAGTGTGGTCGCCTCCATCGCCACCCACAGCACGCCGAAATGCTGGCTTATCGTCACCAGCGTCATGGTGGCCAGAAAGGCGTTGAGGCAGGCGCAAAAAATAGCCTCCGGGGCGTTGGAAAATAATGCTCCGGCCTCAGCGGTGGGCTTGGTGCGGCGTGACTCATCGGCCAGATAGCCCAGCGCATACCAGGAACTCGCCAGAAACAGAACACTCGTAATGGTTAAAAATAGCAATCCCGGCTTGTCCAGCATGAACCAGCCGTCGAACAGCGGTGCGGGTTCCAGAAACCACGCCGCCAGCGTTACGCCGGTATGGCCGATAGCCGCCAGCGCCAGAATAAAGCGGCGGAGGATATCGTTCCGCACCAGCAGCGATAAAACCGCCGCCAGCGCCGGGATCAGCACCAACGCATAAATCATCATATCAGGTCCTTAACCTCGTCAGCTTATCGGTGTCAATGTGGTCAAACTCGCGATTAATATGAAACATCGCAATGCCCATGACGAACACCGCCACAAAAACATCCAGCAAAATGCCCAGCTCAATTAAAACAGGTTGTTGCTCGACCAGCGCCGCGCCGAAGGTATAGATGCCGTTCTCCAGCACCAGGTAGCCCAGCACCTGCGTCAGGGCTTTTTTGCGGCTGATGATAAGAAAAAATCCTGTCATAATGGTAAAAAATGCGATGGGGGCAATTAAGGGAGATTTCACCGGGCCGGGCAGGGGCAGCCGAGCGCCCAACGCCACGCAGACCACCAGCATCACCATGCCCGCCGCCATGGATGTCCCGTAGCCGATGAAAGGTTCAATTTCACGGTGCGCTTTCAGGTCGCGGAGCGTTTTGATCAGCATGGCGGGAAAAATCGCG
>CAZOCV010000236.1:3006-4733 GCA_964578395.1 uncultured Pirellulales bacterium | reverse complement strand
CCCTGACAAGCGGACAACCTTCGGAACACACAACGCCAGGCAAAACCACGTTTACTGTGGCTCTGGCGGGTAATCCCAATTCCGGAAAGACGACGATTTTTAACGCCCTGACGGGGTCGCACCAGCGGGTGGGTAATTACGGCGGCGTTACCGTGGAAACGCGTGAAGGCACTCTGCGCCGAGGTGATATTCGCCTGCGGATCGTGGATTTGCCGGGCACGTATTCGCTTAGCGCCTACTCCATCGAAGAGATCGTCGCCCGCGATTTTCTTATTAAGGAACAACCCGACGTGGTGGTCAACGTGGTGGATGGGTCCAGTCTGGAACGAAATTTATATTTGTCGGTGCAACTGGCGGAAATGGGCGCCAGGATGGTGGTGGCGCTGAATATGGCCGATGAAATGCGGCAAAAGGGCATCCGGGTTGACCTCAAGGCTTTAGGCCGGATTCTGGATGCGCCGGTGATTCCCACCATAGGCACGCGCCGCCACGGCATTGACCGGCTGGTGGATCATATTATCGCCGTGGCGCGCGGTAAACAGGGGGAGTCGAAAGCGGCGAAGTTTGATTACGGCAAGGATATTGATACGGAAGTCGAAAAGATCGCTGTTCTGATTGATGCCGGCCAGGCTGACTCGGTGGCAAAACAGGCGCGTCGGGCGGCATCATCGTCATGGGTGGCGCTGAAGCTGCTGGAAAATGATAATGTTCTTACGGAAAAAATACATCAATGTATGGCTTGTGATGCCGTGCGGGAGCAAGTTCGTCTGGGCCGGCAGCGACTGGCGAATTTATATGGTGATGATGCCGAGACCATCATTACCGAACATCGTTACGGCCATGCCCACGGCGTCGCCCGGCAGGTGACCCGCCGCAGCGTGCGGTCAAAAATGGAGTTATCTGACCGAATCGATGCCGTATTAACCCATCGCGTACTCGGTTTGCCGATTTTTGCCTTGCTGATGTATGTGACGTTCTGGCTGGTGTTTTCTCTGGGTTCTGTGCCGATGGAATGGATTGAAACGGGCGCCGGGATGTTAACACGCTGGCTGGAAAATCATTGGTCGCA
Organism: uncultured Pirellulales bacterium; assembly: GCA_964578395.1. Taxonomy (GTDB): domain Bacteria; phylum Planctomycetota; class Phycisphaerae; order Sedimentisphaerales; family SM23-30; genus JAFGBA01. Next base: position 3,664 of record CAZOCV010000236.1, on the reverse strand, counting down.
ACAGTCCATGCCGCTGATGCGGTCGCTGGTGCTTGACGGCGTTATCGCCGGGGTAGGGGGCGTCATCGCATTTTTGCCCAATATCATGCTTTTGTTCCTGGCGATAGCCTTTTTGGAAGATACCGGTTATATGGCCCGTGCGGCTTTTCTGGTGGATCGCCTGATGAAATGGGTGGGCCTGCACGGCAAAAGTTTTATCCCCATGCTGATTGGTTTTGGCTGCACGGTTCCGGGCATATTGGGTACGCGGGTGCTGGAAAACCGCCGTGACCGCATGACCACCATGCTGGTGCTGCCGCTGATGAGCTGCGGAGCGCGCCTGCCGATATATGTGCTTGTCGGGCGGGCCTTTTTCACGCCGGATGGGGCGGCGGCGGTGATGTTTGCCATGTATATCATCGGCATCGTGCTGGCCATTGGGTTGGCCAAACTGTTGCGCATCACTATCTTTCGCGGTCAATCAGCTCCCTTTGTCATGGAATTGCCGCCGTATCGCCGACCGACATTAATGTCTTTGTGGATTCATCTTTGGCAGAGGTCCTGGCATTATCTTAAAAAGGCCGGAACGGTGATTCTGGCGATATCCATATTACTCTGGGCGTTAATGGCGTTTCCACGGCTTTCCTCACAAGACGCCGCTCAACTTACTGAAGAGCAG
>CAZOCV010000236.1:1239-2906 GCA_964578395.1 uncultured Pirellulales bacterium | reverse complement strand
AATGGCGTTTCCACGGCTTTCCTCACAAGACGCCGCTCAACTTACTGAAGAGCAGATCGCTCAACAACAACTGATTCAGTCGCTGGCCGGACGCATGGGGCGCAGCCTGGAAATGATTTCTCGGCCGCTGGGGTTTGACTGGAAAATCAACACGGCCCTCATCGGCGCCGCCGGCGCCAAGGAAGTGTTCGTAGCGCAAATGGGAATGGTGTATGCCATGAATGAAGGCGAGGATGCGGACAGCCAGCGGCTGCAGGAGGCCTTGCGCCGGGAATATTCTTCCCTGACGGGGCTTTGTGTGATGTTGTTCTGCCTTATTTCCGCTCCCTGTGCGGCGACGGTGGCGGTGGTCCGGCGGGAAAGCGGCTCGTGGGCCTGGGCGCTGGGTCAGTGGGTTGGCTTGACGGTGCTGGCGTATTTGATTACACTGGTGGTATATCAGGTCGGGAGCTGGTTGAAGGTGGGGTAAGTTGTTGAAGATAAAAAATCAAAAGGAAAAATGCAAAATGACACGTCAAAAATTAAAATTTGATTTTCGGCGATTATGGGCGGAACTGGAACAGCATGTGGTGGTGTGTTTCGTGATGATATTGTTTAGCGGGTCGTGGTGTACGGCCCTGGGGCAAGGCGGTGAGGGGCTGATGAATCTTTATCAGCCAAAAAATTTTACTGCGGCACGGGTCAGCAGCGTGGATCCGGAGGGCAAGAACGCTGACTGGGTGACCATCAGGGCAGGTAAAGTTAAAGAAATTGCTCATTTGCAGGGGCCGGGCCTGATTGACCATATCTGGATAACCATCGCTCATAATGATCCCATGCACCTCAAGAAGATGGTATTGCGGATGTATTGGGATGATGAACAGTTTCCCAGTGTCGAGACGCCGGTGGGGGACTTTTTTGGCCTGGGCCACGGGATGGTGTATGACGTCAACAGTATCCCCATTCAAATCGGCTCGCATAAAGGGCTGAACTGCTTTTGGCCCATGCCCTTCGGCAAATCGGCGCGGATTACCGTGGAAAACCAATCCGATATCGTCTGCGAAAAGTTTTACTTCTACATTGACTACCGCTGCAACATCGACGTGCCGGCGGAGACGCCCTACTTTCATGCCTGGTATAACCAGTCTTTCCCCGCCAAAACCGGCGAAGATTACTGTTTCCTGGATGCCGTCGGCAAGGGCCATTATGTCGGCTGCAATCTTTCGGTGCATCTGAACAGTTCCGGCTGGTGGGGAGAAGGCGATGATCGGTTTTACATCGATGGCGACCGCCAACCGACGCTGGAAGGCACAGGCTCGGAAGATTATTTCTGTGGGGCTTGGTGTTACGAAAAAGCCTTTTCCTGCGCTTATATCGGCGCGCCGCTGGTGGAGCCGTATCAGCACGATAGAGGCAAAAAATGGAATGTCTATCGCTATCATATTACCGACCCGATTCCTTTTAAGAAATCGCTCCGCTTCGACATGGAAACCTACAGCGATGACCGCTGGCCCTGGCCCAACCATTATTCTTCGGTGGCCTACTGGTATCAGACTGAGCCGCATAAGCTGTTCCCGCCGCTGCCATCCGACCGGGTGAGCAAGCTCCTGGACCTGCCCGTCGCCGATAATCCTCGCAGCAAGGAGGGTGAATTGATGCAGATGAAAGCCCACAACGGCTGGTTCAAT
>CAZOCV010000236.1:0-1229 GCA_964578395.1 uncultured Pirellulales bacterium | reverse complement strand
GGGCAAAGCGGGCGGTTGGGATGGGATATGGTCCAACCGGGCGCACCTGTTCCTTCAATTTGCCGAGCCGGGCCAGTGGGCGGATATGATGTTCCTTTCCGCGGAAGACACCGAAGAGGAAATGGAGGCGATTTTCACCTGTGCTCCCGACTATGGCATCGCCGAACTGTCGGTAAATGGAAAGTTAATTCTCAAGGATGTCGATACCTGTAATCCCGACGGCGTCGATCAAATCGTTCGTCCCGCCGGCAAGGTGCGTATGATAAAAGGCGAAAACCTGCTCCGCATAAAAGTTACGGGCAACAATCCTTCCTCCGGCGGTTACTATATCGGCTTTGATTGCCTGCGGGTCAAAGATTGAACGGCTATAATAAAGTAAGCATGGTAAATCTTACGAACTTGCGAGGATTTCGAGCGTAGCAATGACTATGGATACCCTGATAACGATTATCGTGGTGCTGGTGGTATTGGGCCTGGCGGGATGGTCGCTGTGGCGGACGCTTACCGGCCGAACGAAACACGGCGGCTGGGGCTGTTCCTGCGGCGATAACCCCGATGGCTGTTGCTCCCAGAGCGGCGAGAACTGTAAAAAGACGCATTGACCGTTGTATCAGTAGTTAATATAATGACTTAGATGAATCAACGCCGGATTCAAATTACGGTTTCGTTGATGTTGCTGAGCCTGCTGGCTTCGGCCGGGGGGTTTTTGCATTATCTCCACTTGCGGCAATGCCACGCAACCCCGATGTCGGCTTGCGGCAGGGAGCATTCCCCCTGTTCTCCTGCCGAAGATGGCTCACCCCGACATGACTCCCAGACGTGTTCGATTTGCTATAATCTGGTCTTGACCAAGGCCCTCCAGGCTGATTTGGGGGGTTCGCTTGTGATTGCGTTCGTTGAACTTTTGCCGGAGGTCTTGCCGGACAGCGCCGCTATTCCTGCTTGCGATATTTCCCTTTCTCTTTTTGCCCGCCCGCCGCCGGTAGTCTAACCGCCCCAGGCTTTGATATCCTTCCATCATCAATATGTATATGAGGTGACGCCATGCGCAATCCCATTAGCGCGCGGCGGTTGTGTGGTTTTACCCTGATTGAACTTCTGGTGGTGATTTCCATCATCGCCCTGCTGATGAGTATTCTGCTGCCGGCACTGAATCAGGCCCGCCACAATGCCCGCTGCACCAATTGTTTGATCAACCTGCGAAATATGGAAATCGCCCACTGGATGTA
>CAZOCV010000235.1:0-4737 GCA_964578395.1 uncultured Pirellulales bacterium | reverse complement strand
CGATTGGAGCCTTCAAAATCGACGGGGATAGCGCCTTTGGGATTGAAAAGAATTTTGTCGTACTGTTTGAGCGGCGTCAAGGGGTCGTTGGCGACCTCGGCGGATACGGCGACAATCCGGCCGGTCAGCGTGGGAATTTCAATGTTATCCGGCAGGCGGATGCCGCCCTTGGTTTCCTTTTTGTCTTCATCCTTGCGGATAAGCACGCGTTTACCTACCGGCTCGACGGTCTCAAAAACGTCAGCGGCGGGGTCAGAATTATTGGAAGATTTTTTTGGCATTTTCGCTCATAAAATTCAAAAGCAGCCCCCGGCGAATGCCGAGGGCCGCAGTGTTATGTTTTATTCTGACTTCCCTGTCACGGCGTAGCTTCTTTGCGTAGCCGGATGGGTTCTGAATTCTGGATTCTTTTTTTCTTACACCTCTTTGGCGTTAATCCACTTCATCATCTTGCGGAGCTTGCCGCCGACCTGTTCGAGTTTGCTTTCATGGTCCTCTTTGTAACGGGCGTTGAAGTTTTTCAGGCCGGTCTGGTATTCGTTGACCCATTCCTTGGCAAACGCGCCGGACTGGATTTCGCCGAGAATCTTTTTCATCTCGGCGCGGGTCTGGTCGGTGATGATGCGCGGCCCGCGGGACAGGTCGCCGTATTCAGCCGTATTGGAGATGCTGTAACGCATATAGCTCAGGCCGCCCTGGTACATCAGGTCCACGATGAGCTTCACCTCGTGCATACATTCAAAATAGGCGATTTCCGGCTGGTAGCCCGCCTCGACGAGGGTGTTAAATCCGGCCTTAATCAGGGCGCTGAGGCCGCCGCACAGTACGACCTGCTCGCCGAAGAGGTCCGTTTCGGTCTCTTCCTTGTAGGTGGTTTCGATGATGCCCGCGCGGGCGCCGCCGATGCCGTTGGCCCACGCCAGGGCGATGGCTTTGGCGTCGCCGTTCGGATCCTGCTGGACGGCGATCAGGCACGGCACGCCGCCGCCTTTAACAAACTCGCTGCGAACCAGGTGGCCGGGGCCTTTGGGAGCAATCATCACCACATTGATATTTTTAGGCGGCACGATGTATTTGAAGTGAATATTGAACCCGTGGCAGAAGCCCAGCGTTTGTCCGGCGGTCAGATTAGGGGCGATTTCCTTTTCAAACACTTTGGCCTGAACTTCATCGGGCAGGGTGATGATGATAAGGGCTGCGCCTTTCACAGCTTCAGCGGCGGTGAGGGGGGTAAAACCGTGCTCCACCGCGAGCTTGTAATTATCCGTGCCTTGCAACTCAGCGACGACGACGTTCATGCCGCTGTCGCGCAGATTCTGGCTATGGGCGTGGCCCTGACTGCCATAACCGATGACGGCGATTTTTTTACCTGTAAGGGCGGTTTTCGGGGCATCCTGTTCATAATAAACTTTGGCCGGGCTCATGCGTTATTCTCCTATCTTAATATGCTAGAGCAAATTTCCTTCGGACAAAAAACATTAAACCTGTTTCACGAAAGTATCGTTTCGTCGGCGTCCTCAGACTTGGTTCCGGAGCGCGGATGGCGCGGCAGAGCGATGAGTCCGGTGCGCACGACATCCTTGGCGCCATACGGGCGGATCATATCCAGAAATGATTCAATTTTGGATTCCGGGCCGGTAATCTCCACCATCACAAATTTGGGGCCGATATCCACGACTTTACCCTGGAACATTTCGATTAAAGCCTGTATTTCCGGCCGCTTTTCGGGAGGACAAGTGAATTTTACCAGCATCAGGTCGCGCTCGGCGAGGTCCTGACCGGTGTAATCATAAATTTTCAAAACCGGAACAATTTTCCCCAGTTGTTTGCGAACCTGTTCAATGGTGGAGTCATCACCCAGGATAATAATTGTCATGCGACTGACGAAGGGATCGTCGGTGCGACCGACCGCCAGAGAATCGATATTAAAGCTTCGCGCCGCGAACATTCCGGCGACGTGAGCCAGCACGCCGGGCTGGTTCTGCACGAGAACACTGATTATATGTCTCATATTTACCTCGACTTATGTCGTTCAACCGGTTATTTGCCGGATGAGGGATTTTATTGTAACGTGGTTGAAGGCAACTGGCAACCATCCGTTATGAAGCGTTTGTATAACCGCAAACCTGACTGATTTGCCCATGTTATAAACGTTCAACCGTGTTGATGGGCAGGCCCGACATTTCTTCCAGGGCCTTGCCGACGGCAACCATCGGCCAGACGTTTTCTTCTCGCTCCACGTGAAAATCAACGATACAGCAGGTTTTTTCCGCGAGCATGCGCTCCACCGCGGCGGGAACTTCCGCTTTGGTTTTTACGGTAATGCCAACGGCGCCGAAAGCCTGCGCCACCTGGGCGAAATCCGGGTGCTGCAGATAGCTCTTGGAATAACGCCGTTTGTAGAATAATTCCTGCCATTGCCTGACCATGCCCATGTAGCCATTATTCAGAAGGCACACTTTAACGGGCAGTTTTTGCTCAACGGCCGTGGGCAGTTCATTGAGAGTCATCGAAAAACTGCTGTCGCCGTCGAAATCCACAACCGTAGCGTTGGGGCAGGCAATCTGCGCACCAATAGCGGCGGGAAAACCAAAACCCATGGTTCCCAGTCCGCCGGAAGTGATAAAGTGGCGCGGCAGGCTGAAACGATAAAATTGCGCCGTCCACATCTGATGCTGACCAACGCCGGTGCAAACAATAGCCTGCCCTTTGGTTTGGCGCGACACCTCTTCGATAACATACTGAGGTTTGATGCTGGGGCCGCTATTATCGTACGTGAGGGGAAATTTGCGTTTCCATTCATCAATGGCCGAGAGCCACTCCGCTCGCGGGCGATTTTCCACAAAAGGCAACATTTCCGTCAATATTTTTTTGGCGTCACCCACAACGGGAATATCCACTTTGACGTTTTTAGAGATACTGGCGGGATCGATGTCAATATGAATAATTTTTGCCTGGGGGGCAAAACGCTTTACATCGCCGGTAATGCGGTCATCAAAACGCGCACCGATTGAAACGAGCAGGTCGGAACTCTGCACGGCGTAGTTGGCGTAGGCCGTACCGTGCATGCCGAGCATGCCCAGACTCAGATAATCGTTTTCATCATAAGCTCCCATGCCCATGAGGGTGGTTGTGATGGGGGCATTGGCTTTTTTCACCAGGAGGCGCAATTCTTCGGAAGCGCCGGAGGAAATAACGCCGCCGCCGGTGTAAAAAACCGGACGTTGGGCCTGATTGAGCGCTTCGGCCGCTCGTTTAATCTGGCGCAGATGGCCGGCCTCGCGGATACGATAACCCGGCAGGTCAATTTCGGCGCCGCCATTGCTGGCCAGACACATGCCGGCCGAAATATCGGCGGGCAGGTCAACTACCACCGGTCCCGGCCTGCCGGTGCGGGCGATATAAAACGCTTCATGGAGGGTGCGGGCCAGTTGTGCGGGGTCTTTAACAATGTAATTGTGTTTAGTTACCGGGCGGGTAATGCCGGTCGTGTCGGCTTCCTGAAAGGCGTCATTGCCTATCAAAAAGGTTTTAACCTGGCCGGTAATGGCCACCAGGGGGATCGAGTCCATATAGGCTGTGGCCAACCCGGTGACGATATTGGTCGCACCGGGGCCGCTGGTAACCAGCACCACGCCTACCTTGCCGGTAGCGCGTGCATAAGCGTCGGCCATATGGGTTGCTCCCTGTTCGTGGCGGGTGAGCACAAGATTCAGGGGGCTGTCATATAAGGCATCAAAAATACCCAGTACGACACCGCCGGGATAGCCAAAAAGAGTGGTAACTCCTTCGCTAATCAGGACATCCATCAATACCTGTGCACCGATTTTTTGTGCAGTTGGGGGGGTGGGGGAGTTTTTTGCCGCCTCCGGATGGGGGCGCGGAACTTGAGCTGTGGTCATGGTTTACGGCTCCTTCTTACATTAGCCATCGATTATCGGGTCGCCACGGCCTCCGCGGAGCAACCGATTCAAGCCCAAAACCGACGCTTTCAGCATCGTTTCCAGACCAAATTCGGCCTAGTGGCTCCAGGTCGTGGTCCCTTCGGGTTCTAAACCACGGTTTTACTATAACATTATCGGCAAAACGCAACAAGAGGATTTTCAAAATATTTACAGCGGGAAATATCTAAAAAATATAGAGTATTATGGTTGTCTGAGAGATGCGTATTTTTAACGAGAATGGCCGTTTTGTTGGTGATTTTTGCAAATCTTCGTCTCGTTATTTGCTTTTTGCCAAAAACGTGTTATTATTTCGACGTGAACCGATAGGTGTCCGCCCGTTGGTGCGTGGACCCGGCTGAATTAACACCAAAGCGGTTCACACCAGGGTTAACAGACGGCCCTATTGTTTGAATTTTCCCATACCTTTTCCCCTTATTACGCGCTTTGTGGGTCTATGTGTATCCAACGTGTATTAAGTGGAAGTTATACATGCTTAAAATAACGATGGGCGATTTTTACCGTGTAGGTAAAGACGTTCCTCGCAGGATTAAGGTCTGCACATGGAGTGCAGGCCAAATAGAGAAGGAGTTCAATATCATGGCTGACCAGAAAAAACCCGCACCGGCTCCCAAACCCGCTGCCGCCCCCAAACCCGCTGCCCCCGGTGGCTGTGGTTGCGGAAGCAAACCCTGTCCGCCCAAAACCGGCAAGAAATAAGCCGACATTTGGATGGGAAAACGCCGTTTTGTAGCGGCGACATGCAAGGCCTGCGTCTGACGCGGGCCTTTTTTGT
>CAZOCV010000234.1:0-4770 GCA_964578395.1 uncultured Pirellulales bacterium | reverse complement strand
GTGAAATGGATGGATAACGGGGAGGAATTGAAATTCCAACACGATAGCGCCGAGAACAAACTTACGGTCGAAGCCACGGACTTCTCCAAAGGCACTCATTTGGTGGTGCGCGTGGCGGAAATCACCTGAAACTCATCAACGAAAAGCGAAGTAAATCATATTGAAGACGGCGTGGGTTCCGGCGGTGATACCGTAGCCGCGGTAGCGGAAGAGAAAGGCGAAATAGATGCCTGCGGCCGTACGGAAGAGGAAGCTGCCGGCCGAGAAGGGTTCATGGGCCAGCCGCACCAGCCGCCAGCCTTCAAAGGTCACGTAATGGTGGGCGGAAAACACCGCCGCCGAGAGAAACACCGCCAGCAGCGTCGCCATCGTTTTCGGAACGTGCAGCACATCCTCCAGCATCAGCAGCAATAAACCGATGAGTATCAGCCGGAACACCAGTTCTTCATAAATTCCCGCCCCGATGCTGGTCACCAGACGAGGGCCATAGCCTTGCGGCAGGATTTGCCGGCTCAGTTCCGCCGCCAGGGAACTGTTGAGCACCGCCCCAAAGGCAAATAATGGCGCGGTCATCAGCAAGCTTTCCAGGCCCATCCATCCAACCCAGGCCGGTTTGACCTTCCATGGCCGGCGGCTGCTTAACTGCCAGCAGACCAAGATGATCATCACGGCAAACCCCGGAAACGCCCAGGCGACCTTGGGATGTACGCCCACCAGTTCGGCCACGCGCCGCAGCCAACTGAAGGCGGCGACGCGAATCTCCGTATGGGTCAGGTGGTCGGTATTGAAATAGAAGGTCCCCACCTCATAGACGATCACCAGCGGCAGCAGAAACGCCAGGGCGTACATGGGCTGCCGCGTCGAATCCAGGTACGAACCGGAAGCGACATTAAAAATGGTCGTCGAAGCCGTTGAACCGTTTTTGGCCAAGCGTAAACTCGTTACCTCCTTGCAACCGGTACACGTTTGTTATAGCATGATTTTATGATGCAAAAAGAACATAAACTCCAGCTTTTTTTTCGGACGCTGCTGGACGCCTATGGCCCGCAGCACTGGTGGCCCGGCCAGACGCCTTTTGAGGTTATGGTCGGCGCTATTCTCACCCAGAATACCAGTTGGACAAATGTCGAACGCGCCATAAACAACCTTCAAAAAGCAAACCTGCTTGCCCCGGCCAAACTTCATGCCCTCGACGCGGGCCGGCTGGCGGAGCTTATCCGCCCGGCGGGCTACTTTACCGTGAAAACCAAACGGCTGAAAAATTTTCTTGCCTGGCTTATGGCCGTCTGCGGCGGGGATGTCGGCCAACTGGAAAGCTGGTCCGTCCATCGCCTGCGGGAGGAGTTGCTGTCCATCAACGGCATCGGCCGGGAGACTGCAGACTCGATTATCCTTTACGCCCTGAACAAGCCCACGTTTGTCGTCGATACCTATACCTATCGGATTCTGGTGCGCCACGGCCTGCTCGATGCCGAGAGTGACTACGAGATGATTAAGGAGTATTGCGAAAGCCACCTGCCCGAAGATGTCGGCTCGTACAACGAGTTTCACGCCCTGCTGGTTCAGGTTGGAAAAAACCATTGCAAGCCCCGCCCCAAATGCGACACGTGCCCGTTAAATTGTTTTGAATACAGTATTGAATCAAATGACTATTAAAAACAGGCTAAACGCAGCGAAGGGGCTTTCTTGAATGATGAAGAGAGATTCTTCGCTTTGCTCAGAATGACAGACGATAGAACGCCCTTCTTTATGGCCGGTAGGTTTTCCAATCGGGAATAAGAATTTTATCCACCACGCCTTCGCCGCTCATTTGCATCAACGCATGCTGCGTGCAGCGTTTCACATAAGCCAGACGCGGATCCATTAACTGATTCATATCGGCGTTGGCGATGATGGTGCGCAGGTTGTCGCGGATCTGCTGATCGTTGGTTTTAACGATTTTCTCCAGTTGTTTTTTGTAACCATCAGCGGGTTTGGCGTAAATGCTGCACTCCACCACCCGGCAATGACGCCAGCTCAGCCAGCGTTCCACCACCAGTTTTTCGCATAAGGTCACGGCGGCGTCCTGCTTTTGCTGAGGTGCGCGGATAAATCCCTCCGAGGGGCCCCGGTTTTGGGCAAAATGCAGGTTTTTTTTCATGGAGGGCGCCAGCCGCATCAATACTATCACCGCCCCCGCCAGCAGGATTACTATCAGCCATGCCCTTGCCTTTTTGACGGAACTCTTTGCTTTTCGTTTGTTTTTTGACATTACTGTTACTATCGGATGCCGGCCGCTCTCGACTGAAAATTTACCCCCTGAAAGTTCTCAAAAACCCCTTGCCGGCCGGCGGCCAACCCGTATCAGGGCTGATAGCCCCCCTTAAAACGCACTGGATGAATTTTTCACATTAGTTATCAGACCTTGCGATCTGCCATTCCCAACCCATGCGATTATAACTCCTTGATCACCTACGCCCGCCAGACGCACTAAGATTTATGCCGCCAACTTGACGCCGCTCGGTGTGAATAAGAAAAATATTTGAAAAACCAATGGGCGATACCTGGGTGGACACGTAGAATCAGAGGAAAGGAGATTTTATGGACGCCAAGAAGGGGCTTTGGGGGACATTAAAGCGGTATGGTTTGCTGATGTTGGGGATGTTGGGAGTCATTTATTTTGCCATCGCGGTGGGATGTTGGGGGATATATTTTTGGGCCATAGTTGTAGATGAAGAAAGTTGGTTGCCAATAGACTGGCCCATGTTCTGGCATGCCGTACCGGCGGTGGTGTTTCTGGTCGCGTTTTGTATTATCCTGCGCAGGCTCGCTAAAGACCGTTTTCATAGTGGGCGAGTGCTGTTGATAGTGCTGGCGTTGAGCATGCTTTGTAGTACTATCGAAATTACTTTTGGTTGGTATCAACTTTCTTCGATGCTTGATAGTGAAAAATACTATTTTACCTGGTGGCATACGTTATGTTCTGAGAGTTTATGGGATTACAACATTGATTCCGGCTTCGGAGTTATTGATACAGAAGGTAAATATATTGTCGAGCCAAAATATGATTGGATACGCTCTTTTCATAACGGTTATGCCCAATTCAGTATAAATGATAATTTTGGATTTCTTGATACGCAAGGGCAAGTGGCAATTGCTTTGGAATATGTCGATGCCGGTGAATTCTCCGAAGGACTAGCAGCGGTGGCCATCGAAAATGAGGAGGAAAACAGGCTATGGGGCTATATCAATGAAAGCGGCCAAATGGTGATTGAGCCACAATTCACATCGGCTGAACCTTTCAACGAGGGATTGGCGGCGGTTAGTCTGCCTTATATACAAAAAAAAGAAACTGATTCTGCAATAGGGTGTTTTCCCGGAGGAATACCCCCAGGAGGTGAAATCTGGGGATTTATAGATAAAACAGGTAAAATGGTTATCGAACCCAAATATTATCAGGTTTGGTCGTTTTCACAAGGATTAGCCGCCGTCGGGGAAAGCATTTCTGATGAGGGAAGAAGCTATTATCTTACTCACGATGGCAATGTTGCATTTCCTGAGTCATTTGCGAATGCGTATCCATTTTTTGAAGGATTTGCTCGCATTGAAAATCTATCCGGAAAATACTGCTTTATCGATCAGGAAGGCCGACGCATTGGCGATTATGTTTATGATGATGCGCGGAATTTTAGTGAACATTTCGCTGCTGTTAAGATTAATGGCAAATACGGTTTTATTGCTGAAGATGGTACATGGACTATTAAGCCGCAATTTGATGGCGCCGGAGATTTTCATAACGGCTTAGCACCGGCTCAAGCAGGCGAACTTTGGGGATATATCGCCTCAAACGGAAACTGGGTTATTCATCCTCAATATAGTTTTGCCAGTGTTTTTTCCGAAGGTATGGCCTATTGCGAAACGAACAATCGGCGGATGGGATACCGACATTCAATGCGTAGCCTGTATATAAATACTGCTGGTAAGATTCTTCTGGATGTGCCGGGAGAATATTTTGGAGACTTTGGTTGTTGCGTCATGAATTTTAGAGAAGGATGTTTTAGTTGGAAAACGCCTGTTAATAATCGGGCTGCGTTTTTTCTTGATGGCAAATGGGGATATATCGACAACATAGGTAATATTGTCATCGAGCCAAAATTCGATGCGGCACGCCAATTCCATGAGGAGCGAGCCGTGGTATATATGGAGCAAGGGGAACTATATGATCTTACCTATGATGCTGGGCCTTTTTTTGATTTTATTCAGGAATATCCCGCATTTACATGGTGTTACGGTCTGGCTGTCTTAGGTTTAACTGGAGCAATCGTATTGATCAAGACGCCATATTGGCCAGCAACGTGTTTAGCGTTTAAGAAGTCACGGTGGTATTTACTAGCTCTCGTGATTTGGTGCGGCTGTTTCGCTTTGGGGTGGTATGTATTCGGTCGAGTAGGGATGTATTTTGATTTTGTGGTGTGGATAGGTCTATTGCCACTCATGGTATGCGGCTATCTGGTGTTGAGAAAAATACAGCATCGCGAATATAAACGGTGATGATACCGGCGGTTATAGCCGATATAATGTAAGCCATGAACCACGAGCAACTGGACAAGATTCGGCAGGTGTTTTTCACTTGTAACCGCAAGGAGTTTTTGGGCCTCCTCAATGAGATGCTCTATACGATGGAGGCCGAAGAGCTGCTGCCGCCGGACCACCTGATTTCGCGGAATTATGACACCGCCCAGGCGAACCCGGAGATTCACACGCTGCCGGGCAACCTGCGGGATGCGCGGG
>CAZOCV010000233.1:0-4787 GCA_964578395.1 uncultured Pirellulales bacterium | reverse complement strand
ATTTTGATCTTTTGCATTTGTTTAGGATTTAGAGTTTAGTGCTTTATCAGTGTTACCGCATCTGCTCCATTAACATCGGCAGCCGCGGTTCATCCGGCCGCACGTTGAGGCGTTTGTAGTGCATGGTGAGTTCTTCTTTGCCCTTGGGCGGCAGCTTGATTTCAAACTTAAGGGTGAAGGCATCTTCCTTTTCATATTTTAGATTGCATTCGGTCATTTCCCACTGGCCGGGGATGTGCTCAATGAGCGTCAGCACGGCGGGGGAGTCCTTGAAGTTTTCGATTTTGGCGGTGATGAGTTCATCGGTGTCATACAGCATGACATTGTTATTGCGGTCGCGGCGGACATTGGTTTGTTCATCCTTCATTTTCCGCTGGGTGACGACAATGTCGCGGCTGTCGCCAATGTAGAGTTCCATTTTTTCACCGACGGGCGTGAGGTTGGTGACATCCTCGCCGAGGAAAATGGTGCTGTCGTGGCCGTCATCCTGATAGATGCGGACCTTGCCGCCGGCCAGCGCGGTTTGGCCCAGGCCCGCGCCAGATTTATTTTCGATGCGATAGGTCATGGGGATACCTACGTTGGTATCGACTTTTTCCGGATCCCAGGGCAATCGGGCCGCATCGAAGGTCCAGATTTTGGTGATGGGCGTTTTTTCGTTCTGGAAAAAGAGAAGCTGCTTGGTTTCCTCGTGGTCGGTGTTCAGCGCGAAGGTCTGGCCGTAGTCCAGCAGCACTTCGGCGTTTTCAAAGTCTTCGCCGGAGAAATTGCGCAGGACGATGAAGCTTTTCAGGTCAACCTGCGTTTCATCCTTGTCGGCGACGGCCTTGTAGGTGATGAGCCGGTCGATGTTGCCCAGCAGGTAGCTGATGCGGACGCGCTCCTGAGCGGCTTTAGCAGCGCCGATTTCCCACACCAGGGCCGCTTCGCCCGGCGGGTAACTGACGTTGAGCAGCGTGACTTCGCCGGGATGGTCCACCACCGCCAGGCGGATGGAATCCTCATCAATGCTGACGCCTTTCCAGGAAAAGTCCACCTGGTTAACGCCTTGCTGGAGGGTGAGCACGCGTTCTTCTTCGATGAGCGTGGCGTTGGGGTTGTCCAGCCGAATCGACGTCGCCGCCCGCTGCGGCAGCGCCACCAGCTTGATGCGCGCCTGGGCGACACTTGCCGCCAGGGCCAGAACGATTACGATGATTAGATGCCAGTGTTGTTTGCGTTTCATGGTTTTATCTCCTGTAAAAGTAGTGCCAATTTATTTTAGCCACTGATTTCACTGATAAACACAGATTTAATTTTAGATTTATTATGGTTAAATCCCTCGGAGGTCATACCCGCGAAAGCGGGTATCCAGTATTTGTTTTCTGGATGCCCGATCATGTCGGGCATGACAACATAGGATTTTTTTCTCAAACATAATCCATTTTTAATCAGTGTTCATCTGTGGAATCTGTGGCTAATTTTTCACGTTTCGTTCCGTACAATTCCTCCGTGGTAAAGGAAAATTCTTTCTGTGTGCGCGGGGCGACGGTTTGAGTAAATCGCAGGTGCGTGGCGTCCCAGGCTTCGTAGTCGCCTTCGCTCTGGCGGTCCATGAGTTTCCAGTAAGGTGAACTCATCGCGTGCTCGAAGCGCACCTTCACCGGCAGCGGCCGGGCGTTGGTGAGTTTAACCGTCCAGGCGTTGGTCTCCGACCAGCCGGCGATGTCGCCCTTGCGGCCGAAATCGTAATCATCCGTAGCGTATGCCATCAATACCGGCTCCACTTTCACCTGCTGCGCGACGCCCAGGTCCAGTTCCACTTCCTCACCGACAGGAATATATTTGATATCGCATCCGCCGACGTAACTCAGGCGGCCTTGTTCATCAGCCCGGCGATAGATGCGCATCATACCATCGGGGATAGGCGTTTCGCCCAGCTTGTGATCTTCATCGTTGGTGAAGGTCAGGAAACACCTTGCTTCATCACTCCAGCGCTCGCGGTCGAATTTGTATAAACTCTCGACGGGGATATCCTTCGCCTGAAAACTCTCCAGCCGCTTGCCCCAGCCGTTGGGAATTGTTTCCGTTCCTTCAATGGAATACAGGAAGTATTCACTAAGGCCTTCCTTTTTGATTTCTTTTTTAATCGCTAAAACATCGAAGTAAAGACCTTGATTGGCAGGGAGACCACTTACATCTTTATCAAAATCCCAGAGATCATGGTCAGGTATTTTATATGCAAACTCAAATATTGCATTTTCGCCAAGTGCTTGTCCATAAGCTTTCTCCCGCCGGGCTAAATCGGCGATGTTATCCAATAGATTAATTTTTCCCACCAGTAGGCGCACCTGGGCGTTTTCGTAGTCTTCGCCGGTTTGGTTGTCCACGCGGACGTAGCCGGTCAAGTCTATTTTGGTTTCATCCTGGGTGAGCGTGCCCATGTAAAACGCTCGCCAGCGCAGGCCTGAAGTGAAATAGGTGATTTCAAAGGGCACTTCGCCGGCCACGCGCGACTTAATCAGCCAGCGTCCCACGGCCGGCAGGCGGGGCGGAAATGATAGTTGCTCCACCTCGATGTCGCCGGCGTGCTGTTTGGGTTCGAGGCTCAGGCTGGTCGGGTCGATGAGGGTATTGGCCCACATGAATTGCAGCCAGTTCCAGCCTTTTTGCAGGGTGAGTTTGCGCTGCTCGCGCACCAGGGTCAGATCGGCGGCGTTGTAAATTGTAAGCTGCACGCTCTGGCGCCGGGGCAGAGTGACCAGTTCAATATTACTGGCCGGGGCAAACGGCGGCTCTTCGGGCTGCCACTTCATTTCGGCAGCATTAGCAGCAACCATTGCATTTGCAGCGGCCAAGGATTCTTCGCCCGGCGACGCCAATGATGGTGATGGCGGGAGGTCGCGGGATTCCCGCGCAGCTATGGATTTCCCGGCATAGGTGTCAGCCGTGGGTGAGGAGGGTGATTTAGCTGACTCGGTAGTAACATCTTGTGCAATTTCTTTACGGGCTTTGTTCAAGTTTGGGATAAACAGCGGTATGGCCAGCAGTATGATAATTCCCGCTGCTGCGGCTGCGAGGGCTTTGCTCCGCCACCAGGGGGTAGCCGCGGCTGATTTGCCCGTCTTTAATGTAGCCAAAGTTTGCTGCACGAGCTTATCGGTTATTTGCGGGTCATCACGCAGTACGTCCAGGGCGGTAAACTTCGCCTGCAACTGTTCCTGTCGTTGCCGGCAGTCAGCGCATTGGGCCAGATGCGCACGAATTGCCTGGGCCTGGCTCTCATCGGCCAGGTTAAAGGCCAGTTGCAATAGTTGATCGTCGGTTACATGACGTTTCATAGTCGCGCCTTATCCACATCCGGCAACAGCGTCGCCAGACGTTTCACCGCCCGGAAAACCTGGGTTTTTACCGTACCTACTGAGCATTGCATAATTTCACCAATTTGCCGATAGCTCAAGCCCTGATAATAACTCATTACCAGTGCCGCCCGCTGGCCGTGGGGCAGTTGTTCCAGTGCGGCCAGAACGCAATCGCGCAACTCCCGGTTAGCTACCGCTTCCGCCGGGCCGGGATGCGTATCGGCCGGTTCCAGAACCGCTAAGTCCGAGCAATCGTTCTCGTCCTCAACCGTTGCCGACACCAGGGTCGGCCGTCGCAGTTGTTTGCGTCTCAGGTCCATTACTACATTGGTCGCTATGGTATAAAGCCAGGCCTTAAAGCTGCCTTGGCCGTTAAAGCTTGCCGCCGCGGTATGCACCCGCAGGAACGTCTCCTGAAAGCAGTCTTCCGCCTGTCGGCCGTCGCGGCACATCCGCGTCAGATAGCCCATCAGCATCGGGCCGTGCCGCCGCACCAGCAGGGCGAACGCCTGCCCGTCGCCCTTACGATGGGCGTCAAGCAAGTTTTTATCCTCGTTGTACCGCTCGCCGGTTTGCTGCATCTTCTACCTGAGACGTAAGGCGGTTTATGGTGGTTGACAAAAAAATGGTGAAGCTAAAACCCCTTGCTGTTAAAGTTCATTACCAACATTATGACCGCGCCGGTATTGTATGGCCATTACGGGAGTTATGCACGATGAAAAACTTGATGCTTGTTGACGGCGGGATGCTGGATTTTTCCCAGGGACCGCTGATCATGGGTATTTTGAACGTTACGCCCGATTCCTTCAGCGATGGCGGGCAGTTTTTCGACGCTGATCGCGCCGTCGCTCATGGCGAGCAGCTTGCCGCCGATGGGGCGGCTATGCTGGATATTGGTGGTGAGTCCACCAAGCCCGGCTCGCAGCCCGTCAGCGCCGATGAGCAAATCCGCCGCACGGTTCCGGTAATTGAGCGGCTGGTTCGCAGGGTGAATATTCCTATAAGTATAGATACCACAAGCAGTAAGGTCGCGCAGGCCGCTCTGGACGCCGGGGCGGCCATGATCAATGATATTTCCTCGTTGCGATTTGATCCGAATATGGCCGAACTGGCCGCACGTAAGGAAATCCCGGTTATTCTTATGCACATGCAGGGCACGCCGGGAAATATGCAGAAAAATCCCCATTACGATGATGTGGTCGCTGAGGTGAAGGAATTTTTGGCCGGCCGCATCGCCGCCGCCGTTAATGCCGGGATTGCCCGCGAGCGGATTATTATCGATCCCGGTATCGGTTTTGGTAAAACCGTGGATCACAATCTGACATTACTGGGTCACATTGGGGAATTTCACAGTTTGGGCGTGCCTTTGCTGGTCGGTCCCAGCCGCAAGGCATTTATCGGTAAAATATTAGGGATTGATGACCCCGGCCAGAGGCTTTTCGGCAC
>CAZOCV010000232.1:3628-4810 GCA_964578395.1 uncultured Pirellulales bacterium | reverse complement strand
TACAAAAACTGCGGGCCGGTGGCTCTTAGCCAGTGGGGGAGGTTGAGGCTGAGCAGGGCGGCATGCGCCTGTCCATCCCAGCGGGCGTAGTAATTGGGCGTGTAGCCCAGGGGGCGGTGGTACATCACTACCTTCACTTTACCAGCGCCGGCGAGTTCTTTGGCCCAGCGGGCGGCCTCATCAGGATAGCCGATACGGTCGATGAGTCCCGCCTCCAGGGCCGCCGGGGCGGTAAAGACCCGGCCATCGGCCAGCGGCGTTAAGGTATCCGCGGTGAGCCTGGGCCGGCCCGCCAGCACGACGGCGGTGAACTGGCCATAAAAATCCATCACCAGCTTTTGCAAGACCCGCTGTTCGGCCGGGGCCAGCTCCTTTAGCGGCGAGGCCATATCCTTAAGTTCGCCCGACTTGATGGCCACAGCGCTGACGCCGATCTTATCCATCGTGCCCTTGATGCTCACGGTCTGGAAGATGACGCCGATACTGCCGGTGACCGTCGAAGGCTGAGCGATGATGCCATCACAGCCGCAGGCGAGGTAATAGCCTCCGCTGGCGGCGACATCGAGCAGGCACGCCACCACGGGCTTGCCGGTTGTTTTCTTAAAGTCCGTCAGGGCGTGGTGCATGGCATCACTGGCGGCGACCGTGCCGCCGGGGGAGTTGATCCGCACTACCACGGCTTTGACCCGCCGGTCGCCCGCCGCCCGGCTGAGCTTTTCGATAAAGAGGCTCACGGGGTTCTCGCCCGGCCCCCCCAGCAGGCTGCTTTCTGCGCCGTTGGTGATAATGCCGTCAACGTCGATGATGGCAATCTTCTCGAAGGTCAGCCAGTCATCGCTGCCGGCGATAACGGTTTCCGCGAGGCCATCCATCGGCGGGGCGGGCCGAATCACCACTCCCTGCGGGCTGCACCCCGCCCCCGCGACCGCCATTATCCCCATTATCGCCCATCCCATCGTGCGTGCCGCTGTAGAGCTTGGCTGTTTCATCGTCGAACTCCCATCAGTAAAGTGGCCCGGTGGCCCGTGGTCCCATTGGTTATACCTTATTATGTGCCGCCGGCGGGGCTTTGTCACGCGGCATTATGATGGATTCACCCCCCTCGGATGACCGCTCCCACCCTCCGGGACGACCGATCTCGCCCTCCGAAACTACCAATCAAGCCCTCCGGGACTACCAATC
>CAZOCV010000232.1:0-3528 GCA_964578395.1 uncultured Pirellulales bacterium | reverse complement strand
GAGCCGCTCAACTCAATCGTTCGAGCCGCTCGACTCAACCGTTTGAGCCGCTCAACCGGGTCCACCGAGCCGCTCACCCCAGGCGCGGATTGGCACTGTCGGGGGGCAAGACTACCGATCCCGGCAGGGCGGATTAGCGGTTTCAGGGGCCAAAATCAGCCATGTTGGCGGCCCGGATCAGTGATCTTCGCGGCTGACAGTACTGATAAGCGAGGTTGCGGCGTTCATTTTTTTGCCCCGAATGAACGCTAACTTGCAGGAATAGAGCCATTTAATTCGCGTTTATTCGTGCCAATTCGTGGCTACATTCTTAATCATCACTGCGCTGTCTGGACGTAGAGCATCCGCATTTCGTGCAGGGCCATGGACAGGCCCCGGCTTTCCTCGGCGTTGAGGTTGCCTTTGGTCTTATCTTCCAGGATGCTCAGCAGGTCGATATGGTGCTTGGCCAGGTCCAGATTCACCGGCGGGGCCTGCTGGCTGCCGGGATCGCCCAGCCGACCCAGGCTGTAGAGCGTCTGCACCACCAGCGAATTCACCAGCGTCAGGAAGCTCGCCGGCGGCAGGTCCCGGTAAGCCTCCGCCGCTTCGCCGTTGGCGGCAGCGCCCTTCACGTCGGAAATCTTTTCCTTTTCCTGCTGGGCCTGCTGCTTCCAGTCTTCATCGTGGATGATCTTAGGTTTTTTGTCGGCTTCGTCGCCCATGTGCTTTCTCCTGTGCGGCCAGCGTCCATTGCTTGATTAACTGTTCCGCCACGTCGGCGGGGGCGGGGAGGTGGTCCTGCGGATAGGCCCGCTGCTGGGCCGCCGCCACCAGTCCCACGAATAACGGCTGGGGCCGCAGCGGCCGGCTCGTCATGCACGGATGGGCCTGCGTGCCCACGAAATAAGGATGCTCGGGCAGTTCCATAATCTGCATGATCGGCTCGCCCGGGGCCTTGCCCGAAAACACCATGCCGTGCTGCGTAAGCGTGTCGATATAGCTGGGCCGGACTTCGAGCCGATGACGGAACCGCATCCGTGCCCGCTCCTGCCGGCCGAACAGCCGCCAGGCCAGCGTTTCGGGTGTGATGTCCACATCCTTGCCGCCCAGACGCATGTTGCCGCCCAGCCCTTTGATGCCTTCCTGTTCCGGCAGGATGTCGATCACCGGATGCGGGCATTGGGCTTGAATCTCGGTGCTGTCCGCTCCTTCCAGACCGCAGACATGGCGGGCGAATTCGATGACCGCCATCTGGAACCCAAAACAGATCCCCAGGTACGGCAGCTTGTTCTCGCGGGCGTAATGAATGCACTCTATCTTTCCTTCCGCTCCGCGGGTGCCGAAGCCGCCGGGCACGATGATGCCGTGCAGGCCGTCGAGCTTTTCCGCCACGTTGTCGGGTGTGACCTGGCCGGTGTCTATCCAGCGAATGTTCACGTGCGTATCCAGGTGCGCTCCGCTGTGTTCCAGGGCGTGAAGAATGCTGGCGTAGCTGTCTCGCAGCGAGGTGTATTTGCCGGTGATGCCGATATTGACCTGATGATGCACGTTTTTGAGCCGTTCCACGAAGTCGCACCAGTTCAGCCACGCCATGCGCTCGTGCATGAGGTCCACCCGCTGGTCCAGTTGCAGCAGTCGAATCACCTCAAAATCCAGACCCGCCTCCCGCAGCATCCGCGGCACCATGTAAATGCTGGGGCAGTCGTGCATGCTGAACACCCGCTCCAGCGGCACGTTGGTGTATTGGGCGATTTTCTGCCGCACCTTTTCGATGACCGGGTTTTCCGCCCGGCAGGCGATAATATGCGGCTGCACGCCCCATTCCATCAGCCGCTTGATGCCCAGTTGGGCCGCTTTGGATTTCTGTTCGCCCAGCGTCGGCGGCTCCAGGACATACGTCAGCGCCACGAAACATACCGAGTTGGGGCCTTCTTCATACGCCAGTTCCCGCAGCGCTTCGATGTAATAGGCATTCTCCACGTCGCCGATGGTTCCGCCCACCTCCACGAACACCACGTCGGCATGGCTGCGCATCGCCAGTTCCCGCAGCCGCATCTTGACTTCGCCGGTGACGTGCGGAATCATCTGCACGTCCCGCCCCAGATAATCCCCTTGCCGCTCTTTTTGCAGCACGCTGGTGTAAATCTGGCCGCTGGTGGTGAAATTCACCCGGCTTAAATCCTGATCCAGCATTCGTTCGTACGTGCCCAGGTCCATATCGCATTCCATGCCGTCGTCCAGCACGAACACTTCTCCGTGGCGGATCGGGTTGAGCGTTCCCGAATCGACATTCAGATACCCCTCCAGTTTAAGCGGCGACACTTTCAGCCCTTTATCCTGCATGAGTTTGGCCAGGCTCGACGAGAAGATACCCTTGCCCAGCCCGCTCATTACGGTTCCGCAAATAACCACATATTTGCATCGTCCGGGTACGTACCCCTTGGGGACGGGCGTATAAAACTCCGTTTCATCCGACAAATGACTAACACTGTCCAACAACTCACTCGTTTTCAAAAAATCAGCTCCATACTTTTCACCGAAAGCCTTTTTCCCTCGGATTTGCTTATCCGACTCGTCTGACCAGTCCTATTTTTTATGCCGCCTGACAAACTCCGCGTATTGTTCGGGCGTATCAATCCCGGTTGCAGGATGGGGCACATCCCGCACGGCGATAGTCATTCCATTCTCCAGCGCCCGCAACTGTTCGAGTTTTTCCGTTTGCTCCAGCATCGTCGGTTCATACCGGGTGAAGGCCGCCAGCTTCTCACGCTGAAAGCCATACATCCCGATGTGCCGCCGGTAGGCCGATTGGGCCGGGCCATCGCTATCACGCCGGTATGGTATCGGGGCACGGGAAAAATACAATGCGTGACCCTTTTTGTCCACGACCACCTTTACTACATTAGGATCGTTGATGGCCATATCGTCACGCTCCATCAGCGCCGCCAGCGTCGCCATATCGGCCCCATCATCCTCCTGCATCGCCCGCACCAGTGTATCGATATGTTCCGGATTCAATTCCGGCTCATCCCCCTGTACGTTGATGATGATATCCGCCGGCCTGCCCGCCACAGCTTCCGCCACCCGGTCCGTGCCGCTGGGGCAATCCCGCCGCGTCATGACGGATTTGGCCCCGAACTCCCGGCAGGCCGCCATCACCCGCTCATCATCCGTTGCCACCAGCACATCATTGACCATTTTGGCTTGTTTTACCTGCTCAAAAACGTGCTGGATAAGGTATTTACCAGTTTGGCGGGCGAGAACTTTTCCGGGAAAGCGACTTGAATCGTAACGTGCTGGTATAACAGCGATTACACTCAAAATAACACCTTAACGGCTTGCAGGTTTAACCATCTCATCTGGCCCAAAACACTGCACGGTGACTATAGCGGCCAGCGTCCCGCCTGTCAAATTAAACCCGGCTTTTGTGGTAAACCTTGCAGCCGGCATGTTTTACGAGTATAAATCTGGGAAAGGAAAAATAAGATGAATCGTCAAAGTTATATGTTGTCATGGTTGGTCCTGACCCTGTTAGCAGGCGCCGGA
>CAZOCV010000231.1:0-4852 GCA_964578395.1 uncultured Pirellulales bacterium | reverse complement strand
TCGTCGAAGTCGGCGACGGTGAGAATCATCTCGCGGCCGGAGGTCTCAGCGCGGATGATGTTGGTCAGGTGCAACTTGGCCGGGGGGCGGTCGGGGAAAATCAGCCGCAGTTTGCGGATGCGCCGTTTTAGCGATTCCTGCGGGCAATCGACGATGAGTTTGCCGCCGACGAGAATGCCGATGCGGTCGGCGATACGCTCTACGTCGCTGAGGATATGCGAACTGAACAATATCGTCCGCCCATCGCGCTGTAACAGGTCAATCGCCAGTTCCAGAAACTGCCGCCGGGCAATGGTATCTAATCCCAGCGTCGGGTCATCCAGAATAAGCACCTCCGGCTCTACCGCCATCGCCAAAGCAAGGTTGAGCTGTGCCCTCATGCCGTTGGAAAGCTGCTTGACCTTGCGGTCCATCGGCAGCTTAAATGTTTGAATCAGATGCTCAAAAAAAGTCTGGTTCCAGTTCCGCGCCAATTCCCGGCAAAGTTTTATTATCGCCCCAACTTTCATGCCCTGGATAAGGTGATGACCTTCGGCCACATAGCTTATCCTTCCTCGCTGAGCGGCGCTTAACCGCCGTGATTCAGTTCCCAATAGTGAACTACTCCCGCGCGTAGGCGGTTCCAGACCCATAAGGATGCGGATGAGGGTGGTTTTGCCGATGCCGTTGCGGCCCAGCAGGCCGTAGATGCTTCCGGCCGGAATCTTGAGATTGATGCCGTCAAGGATGCAACGGCCGTCATAGTACTTCACCAGATTGTCCACGGCGATAGGGTAGTCATTCATGGCTGGTTTCCCCGTTTAAGTGTGAAAATTGCTTGATAATGGCTTCAAACCACTCCCGCAGAGTGGCGGCGGAAATCTGCATGTGGACGGCGTCCACAAAAACGCGTTCGAGCTGCTCGCAAATAATCCGCCGGCGAACATCCAGGCTCAGTTGCGAGTCGATTTCGGCCACAAACGCTCCCGCGCCCGGCCGGGTGCGAATGATCCCGTCCGCTTCCAGGTTGCGATACACCTTGGCGATGGTGTTGGGATTGATGAGTAATTTTGCTGCTAACTCCCTAACAGTAGGCAACTTATCGCCAATTCGCAGCCGGTCCAGGGCGATGTCCCGCTTGATTTGGTCAATCAATTGCTGATAAACCGGCCGGTCGGAGCTTGGATTAATTGAAAAGTGCATAGTTCTCCATCTGTACTAGTACGACTAGTACAATATACCTCATAATTAAATTTTGTCAAATTCTGGGGATAATTTTTTTATTTATTTTGCCAAAGTCGGTTTTATGGTGTATAGTGTATTAGTACGATAATACACATTGTGGCAAAACGCTATTGTCACCTTGAGCGCAGCGAAAGGTCTCTCTTGCTCAAAAAGAGAGATGCTTCGTTTCGCTCAGCATGACAGGATATATATGTTTTTAGAGATTGATTTTCATAGCGGTGTTCCGATTTATCGCCAATTGATGCGGCAGGTACGGGGGCAGATTATGTCAGGTCAGTTGGCGCAAGGGGCGCAGTTGGAGACGGTGCGGGAGTTGGCCGGACGGCTGAAGGTGAACCCGATGACGGTGAGCAAGGCGTACTCGCTGCTCGAGGGGGAGGGGCTTTTGGAGCGGCGGCGGGGCGTGGGGTTGTTTGTGGTGGGCGTGCAGCCGGAGCGGCGGGAGGTGATGCGGGGTGAGTTGCTGGCGGCGGCATTGGAGAAGGCGGCGGTGACGGCATTGCAGTTGGGGGTGACGGAGGATGCGGCCGTGGCGGGTCTGCGGGAGCAATATCAACGTTATTTAGCGAGCAGCGGAGTCGAAGATGAAAGACGCAAGTAGTGAAGCGATTATCAGCTTTCGGGATGTGAGCAAACGTTTTGGGAGGATTGCGGCGCTGGATGGCGTGAATCTGGACATCAGGCGGGGGCGGATTGTGGGTTTGCTCGGCGCCAACGGGGCGGGCAAGAGTACGCTGTTGCGGCATATTATAGGGCTGTACTTGCCGGATAGGGGGTCGTGCACAACATTCGGGTGCGAAGCGGGCAAGCTCAGGCCGGAGGAACTGGCGCGGCTGGGGTATGTGCATCAGGAGGGAGAACTTTTGGCGTGGATGAAGGTGAGCCAGCTTATTCGCTACGTCAGCGCGTATTACACGACGTGGAATACGGCGCTGGAGGAGCGGTATATCGCGGAGTTCGATTTGGACCGGGTGGATAAGGTGGGGACGCTGTCGCCGGGGCAGCGGCAGAAGCTGGCGATTTTGCTGGCGATAGGGTTCGAGCCGGAATTGTTGATTCTGGATGAACCGGCATCGGCGCTGGACCCGCTGGCGCGAGGGCGGTTTTTGGACTGGCTGCTGGAGTTGATTCAGGATGAGGGGCGGACGATTGTTATCTCGTCGCATATTTTGAGCGACGTGGAAAAGGTGATGGACCATGCGGTGATTATGGATCGCGGGCGGATTGTGTGCGATAAAAGTTTTGACGACTTGCGCGAGGAATTTCTGCGGTTCAAGCTTACCTCGCTCAACGGCCCGCTGCCGGCGGAACTGGGCTTTGCCAACATGCTGCATTGCGACCGTAACGACACCCAGGCGATGGTGACACTGCGGCAAACGCCTTTGGAGACGGTGCAGACGCGGGCGCGGGAGCTCAATTGCGATGTGGAAATGCGGGCGCTGTCGTTGGATGAACTTTATAAGTTGGTGGTGGCGGGGAAGAAGGGAGGTGGTTTATGACGACGTTTGGACAGAATTTGAAGTTTATTTATCAGCGTAAGTTGACCGGGTTTCTGTGTCTTTTAATTGTATATATATTAGGAATCATCTTTGGTGTTCAGGGTGAATTGCCTTTATGTTGTTTTTTTATGTTTCTTTTGGGGATTATTGTGAGTTCATTGCTTTTGGAGGTGGCGGATAAGCCGTTTTCGTTTGAGTTGCCGGGTTGGCCCAATGCTGCTCGTAAGATGTTGATGTGGGTGGGCGGTACGATGGTGGTTAGCTGGGCGTTGATCGCGGCGCCATTTAATGAGATTGCTTATTTGACGGGTTACTTTTCCGTAGGGATTATTTTATATTGGTTTGCCGCGTGGATGATGTTTCTTTTTCGGGAGAATTGGGTTTATCTGTTTATGCCCGTGTATTTTGTGCTGGCGATTCAGATGCGCGGGTATGTGGACATTGGCGCGTTTATCGAGGAGCATCCGATTCTATTATTGATGGGGGCGGTTTTGGCGACGGCGGGGGCGTGGTGGTATTGGGGGCGACAGCAGGTATATCGTCGGCGCGTGGAGATGAGAAAGTTTCCTGAGGGGGTGAAAAAAGATGAGTATTATGCTTTGCTGTCAAAAGAGGTGACGCCGGGGTTAGAAGAGTTTTTTGTTGGACGTATCGAAGCGGCGCAGTTGCGTCCGGCCGTAGCGCAGGTTTGGGGCGGCCTTTACCAAACGTATGCCGTGGCGATGTCGCGGATTCGGTCATCCTGGTTGTACTGGGTGATTTTCATTTTGGTAATTTCTTTTTTATCGGGTCGCCAAACGTTTGTCATGTTTGGGACGGTGTTACTGGGGGTGTATGCTTTGGGCATTCCTATGATGACGGCGTGTAATGTGCCGCTGCATTTACATTCAAATATGCTGCTTAAGGGCGGTCGGCGGGAGCGATTTGGCATGGCGTTGAGTCTGGCGGTGGTGGCGAGTGTGTTGGTGGCAGGATTGCTTTTGCTGTTGAATGTGGTGAATATTCTGATATTACAATTTTGGCCTGCGTTGGGGAAGGATCCTGAGTGGAAAGCGCTGGGGAGTTATCCCTTTGGAGCGTTGGTAATGGTGTCGTTGTGGATGATGCCCTTTTTATTACTTTTCAGATTGCTGGTGGGGCGGGCCGGCGCGATTGCTTTAGCGATATTGCTGTACATTGGGACTCTTATCGCTTTTTTAGCGGAGAAGTTTACGTTTGAGGGGTTGGCTGGATTCAATTTGGTGATGGCGGTGGTGAGCTGGTTGTTATTTATCAAGGCGCTGCATTATGTTTGTTGGAGAGGGGATTTGACGTTGGACAAGGAGACGTTTGGATTTCCTGATGTGTTCGGACGGACATTGGGGAGGTGGATGCGGCGGGTGTTTCATCCGATGGGGAGGTAGTGGTTTTTCAAAAACTTCTTTTCTCGGCCGGGGGGGTAGGTATATAATAGCTAATTCAGAGTAAGAAAAGAAATCATTCTGGTGTTTAAGAGTACGTGCCCCAAACTAAGAAACCGGAATTAAAAATCAGCGTTCCTCTGTGCCATCTGCGTCTAAAAACATCTTTTTCTTTGACGCTGATTTCGCTGGTTACGCTGATTAAGAAGAAGGCCAGTATCCAGCCATTGACACCATCCGCCAGCCGGGATATGATTTGAGCGGCGATATAACCATTAATGGTCTGAATAACACGTACAGTTACGACTCGGATCCGATGCAAGAAGTTGAATCACGACGTGCGCGACTCGTCACGGCGAAGCGCCAAGCCGTAGCCGGTAGGATTCGAAAAAATGGTTCCTGACACCTTTATTTTACCCCATTCAAACATTGACAATACCCTGACACCGATGTATGATAATAGGTGCAATATAGTCAACAATGGCTAGGTTTGGATATACATATTTGATGTAGCGTTTACATGTGGCGTCGTAAATTGAAACATTTCTGGTTATGGTTAGTGATGATCCTGTTAGTGGCAGGCTCGGAGTTGAACGCCGGGCAGGTTATTGGCGAAGGCAGGGGGTAAATTAAAGGTTCCAGGAACCGTTTCTGATTTGACTCCTTTAATTGTTCCTGTATTAAATGTAATCCTAAAATAAAATTACCTTAGTTGTTTTAAGCTCTGAA
>CAZOCV010000230.1:0-4870 GCA_964578395.1 uncultured Pirellulales bacterium | reverse complement strand
GGCCAGGCAATCCGTGCGCCCCATTGAGTGCACGGCCCCCAGTGAATGAAGAGGCCAAACCTGAGATCCTGGAATTTCTCGATGTTTTCCAATACCAGCGGATCCGTTTCCTTCTCCGTATCTTGTTCTGCGCCTTGTGCTTGCATTGCCATAAAGCATCCCATTATAGAAAATAGCAATATTACAACGAAAAGACATCGTTTTTTAAAAAATTCAGTTCGAGGTTCACTTATATAACCCATCATCACAGCACCTTTGCTTATTGCCATAGGAAATTTATTATTGATCGATATCGAAACTTACCTGGCTGCGGGATATTCCGTACACAGATAATGCACCGGGGAACAATCTTCCTCAATTTCCGGAAAGCGCCCGGCGGGCGTAAGAAAACGGTTGTCGGTATTGTCATCATTTACTTTGGAAACCTCCCCCGCCACCAGCATCCCCTTGCCCGTCTGCGCCCAGAATTCATGGTAAAGGTAAGCCGGGACGGTCATGGATTCGCCCGGCCCCAGCACGACTTCTTCGCCGGCCTTGAAGGTTTTTTTTACGCCGTCGAGCGACACCGTGACCGGCGTATCGGCGAGTTTTTCGTCCTTGGTCATATTGTGCATCTTAAAGACCAGGTTGCCGCCGCAGCGGTTGATAATGTCCTCGGTTTTGTTCCAGTGAAAGTGCATCGGGCAATGCTGGTCCGGCTTCATGATAATAATTTTTTCGCAGTACGTTTTGAGTGCGTAATCCTTATGTGACGGGTGGCCGTTGCGCACCGTGAACACCACCAACCCCACCCGGTCGAAATCGCCGGATCCGAAATCCGTAATATCCCACCCTAACATGCAGTCGCGTATTTCATCGCACTCGTGCCCTTTGCTTTTCCAGTCCTGCGGCGACCAGTACGCAAAAGGCGGCAACGTAATATTCGATTTCTTCAGTAATGCCTTGGCGTTTTCAATTTGCTGATTTATTTCCGAACGTTTCATCGGCGCATCTCCTTTTAGGGGTTAGAGCCAACCTGGATTTTTTATTGCCGAATCTCACGAATCGGCCCTTGATGTCTCGGGTTTGCCTCGCGTCATCATCGCTGCCTATTCGCCCGATGATGTCAAACCTTGCCGCAGCAGCCCAGCAATTCAATGCGTTCCAGCACGGCGTCCTTTACCGCCCGGCGGCCGATCACCAGCAGATCTTCCTCACCCCCCAATCCCAGCAGGCGATGCGGATCCGGACTGTTATGGCCGATAGCGCTGCGAATCGCCGCCAGATAACGCTGCTTGATATAGGTGCCGTAGTTGATTTTCACCACCCCCAGGCTTATCGCCTTTTGCAGCGACTGGGCGGAAATGCCCGACCCGCCGTGCAAAACCAGCGGCACGCGCACCTCGTCGCGAATAGCCTTGAGCAAATCATAATTCAGCCCGTTGCCGTTCCCGCCGCTAACATCGATATGCACGTTTCCCACACTTACCGCCAGTAAATCCGCCCCGCTTTCCCTGATGAATTCCGCCGCCTCCTGCGGGTCGGTATGAGCCGAATGCTCGTGAGGAAGACCCGCCTCCTCCAAACCGCACGGCAGTTCCCCCAGCTCTACTTCCACCGCGGCGCCGCGATCGTGGGCGTAAACAGCCAACTCCCGGGTTAGCTTCAGATAGGCGTCCATGTCGCCTGACGGCTCTATCGGCATAATGAGATTAAATCCCATATCCACCGCCTGCATCAGCCAATCTTTGCGCGAACATTCATTTAAAATCACTCCACAGGGCACGCTTGCGGCTTCCGCCACCGCCACCGCCATCGCCGCATACACCGAAAAATGTTCCGGCAATACCCGACCTTTCCCGGCTAGAAAATCGCCGTTATACCCTATAATCACCGGCGAACGCGTCTCTTCCGCCGCATCTATCACGCCCTGAAGCGAATCCACACTCCAGGCTTCAAAATAACCAATTGCATACCCGTTATCCGCCGCATCCTGCAGCAACGTTTTTATTGACCGTGCTAACAATTCTAGGTACCTTTCCTGTTTATCGACAACCTCTAATATATAATCCCATTATACTATTTCACGTGTGCCAGTTCTTCCATTACATGCCACCATTCGCCCGGCTTACGCGTCGGCACCGGCCGCTGCAAAGGCTCGGTGTAAGTCCACCATACCTGCGTCACTTTATCCTGGGCGTTGCGCTTCATATCGGCTTCGAAATCATCGCCAATATATTCGTAATAGCAAAATAAATAATATTTATTTTTTTCCACTTCGCCAAGATAAATGGAGAAATTACGCAGATTACATTCATTGATGGTCTTCAAGACCTGAGGCCATACCGCAATATGCAGTTGCGTATAGGCGAGAATATCCTTTTGCTCAATCCCCAGAACACCCCCGAAACGCCGTCGATTCGTCACCGGCGATGGATCGCCGTCGAAATGAAATACCTCCTCCATCTCCATCCACCGCCCCTGTGGCCGTCCCGCCGGCAGCCCGCTTGGAATACATGCCTTGCCGGCCGTCTTACCTTGTGCCGCCCGATGAATGTCGGCTTCATAAGCATCGCCGACATATTCATAATAACTGAATAAATAATGACTGTTCGTATCCACCTGCCCCAGATATACCGAAGCGTTACGAATGTTGGCCGAATTCATGCATGCCTGCAACGGCCCCTTCTCACCCGTATAAAGGCTGCGATGTATATCAATTTCATGCTGTGCGATTGGCAGGACTAATCCAAAGCGTTTCACGGTTTTATGCTCCTCGCACCCCCCTGCCATAAATAAACCCACACTTATGGCCAAACATATAGCAAAATAATTGGCATCTGTCCACTTGCCGACTTTTTCCGACTTCTTCATACCAGACGTCTCCTTGGTCCAACCTATGAATTATTCTAAATCAGCATATATAAATTTGCAATCAAAAAATATAAATTTTATCATCAATATGATAAATATTAACAATTAGCCATATAACAGATTCACCACCGTTTTGTACCCCTAAAAACGGCGACAGGGCGACACAGGCCAACCGCCTCTGTCGCCCTGTCAACCAAATGGTAACAAGGAGAATCTGCTTATGCTCTAAAATCTCTAGAGCTTTACGCTTTAAAAAACATCCTTATCACGGACACGCCGTCGCGGGCACCAGATTACAACTCAGCCAATTGGCCGCAATTTCGGCAAAATCAGCCAAGTCCACGATGCAGTCACCATTGATGTCGCCTACCGGAGCCGTCGGGCAATCCGGGACTAACGTGGTAAAGGACCACTCAACACCCGGATAGGTCGTAGCGCCGGCGTGTTCATCGATACGCCAGACATACTCCTGATTGTATGCCAATACACCAGGATCGTAAGTGGTTCCAGCTTGCCCGCTGGACACTAACAGCAGGTTACCGACCGTACCGAAATACACATCGTGTGAAGTCGCCTGCCAACCACCGGTCCATCCCAGTACGGTTGTCAGAGGATCCACACCGGCAGCGCCATCTTCAGGAGTGGGCTGATTGGCTTCATACGGCAGAACGGTGAAACTCCAAACCGCACCGCTTACCCAGGTGGTGGCGCCGGCATTCTCATCCACGCGCCAGTAATAAGTCTGGCCGGGCGTCATATCGCCGGTGGGATCATAGGTTGTGCCGGCCTGGTTATCACTAACCAGCGACAGGGCTTCGGGGTCGGTGCCGAAATACACATCATGCGACGTGGCTCCGACTCCCGCCGTCCAGCTTAAAACCGCTGTCGGCAACACGTATTCTTCACCATCAGCCGGATTGGGGTTAATGGCGTACGGGCCTTCGGCGTAAATGGTCGCGGCCAGATTCGGACCGACTTCCATGTCATAAACGCGGACATCCTTAATCATGCCCTTGTAACCTTCTCCCGCAATCGAGACCGCGGAAGCGTCCATACCAATGGCAACGGCAAAAGGATCGCCAATGGCAAGCGTTTGACCCGTTGTAGTGGCCCAGAGCTGGCCATTATGGTAAACCTTCATATCACCGCTATCGGTGTCAGACGTAAAGACCCAGTGGTTCCACTGATCTTTAATCTGGCTTTCGGAATCAATGCCCTGGATGATGCGGTTATACGAGGCATTGGAGTTGCCCGAGTCATATACCACATAACCATAGTAAGGCAGATGGCAGCGAGCCACCATGTCGTCGCCGCTGGTCACGGCGCTATAGATATAGTTTACGCCCGTCGGCAAAGACGGATCACCTTTGCTCCAAAGAGCAACGGAAATACCCGTGGTAACCGGATTGTACACTGTCGCGGGAAGATCTATGGAAGAATCGCCATCGAACAGATACGCCTTCTCGGTCGGTATCGATGTGGCGCCACTAATCGTACCGTTATTGCCGAAACCGGACGTATCGGCGGCGTTGCCGTCCAAGGTCCACTTGCCGATCAATCGGCCGGTCGTGAATGTCCATACCGGCCCGGTCAGGTTCACCGCGCCAATATTCGAATTCACCTGCCACTTGTACGTGGTGTTGGGACTTAACGTTGGCAGCGTCAGTTCGCTGGAATCTTCCAGCGTCGTGGTGCCCAGTGAAGTAGAGGGACTGGTTGTTCCGAACCACACCTCATACGTATCCACAATCGGCGCGCCTTTCCAGCGCAACAGCGGCTCGGTGCTGGCGTTGACGTTGCCATCCGAGGGAATGGGATCGCGAACCTGAGCCGTCGTAAACGACCACTCCTCGCCGGTATGCACCGCCATGCCATTGGGATCATTGACATCCACCCGCCAGAAATATTCAGTGGCATAGCTTAATTCCGGCGCGGGGGTATAGGTTAATCCGGATTGCGAGGTGCTTTTCAGCGTCAAAGAGCCGGATGTCGTACCCAAATACACGTTGTACGTCGG
>CAZOCV010000229.1:0-4943 GCA_964578395.1 uncultured Pirellulales bacterium | reverse complement strand
GGCCGCAACGCAACGCCGCCATCATCGTCCCGCCACTTTACGGCGTCGTGACAATTTCCCTGCCCTCCCGGTCGAATCGCGGTGTTATCTCCATGGGCTTTTCAGTAAAGCCCTGTTTTTTTCTTAACTTATTATCGTTTTCAATCAAATACCAGAACTTGGATTCATCATATTCCATCACCCGGCCATCGGAATAAAGCACATTCAATAGATCGCCATGATGGCCGGGCTTTTCGTAGGCCAGAATCATATCCCCGGTCACATTGTCGGTCAGATCGTCGCCGCGGTAGATATAGGAAGATTCGCCCGGTTGCTCCTCGGAACCCAGGCAGATAAGTATATCAGGCAAGATTATGTCAAGCTCAATTAATGTTTCCAAAGTCGGTGGATTGAGACCGTTATAGTCGGCTTGATAGGCTTGAATGGCCCGACCAATGCCTTGAAGCCTTGAGGCGCAATTAGCCCTGTTACTAAGATCCCGTGCTCTACCAAGCGGAGGTAAAATCATGAGCGGTAAAACACACAATAAAAATGCAACGATAACAAAACCCCCGCCCCGCTGCTGGGTCCGTATCATCCAAATACCGACAACAACGGCAAAAACAGCCCCGCAAATGCTTAGAACATATGCTATCCTATCAGAAATATTAAGCCAAATCGCTAAAAAAAACGGCATCAACGCTACCACAAACGAAACCACCGCCAACCAACTATATGGCCGCTTCTTTTCCGTAACTTGCGATTGGTTGTCTTCACTCATGGCATTGACTCCTGAGAATCAGTATCAAAATATTCCCCGCCTTCTCGATCCCAACGCGGCGTTATCTCCATGGGTTTTTCAGCAAAACCCTGTTCTTTTCTTAACTCATTATCTTCTTCAATCAAATGCCAGAACTCGGATTCATCGTATTTCATCACCCGGCCATCAGAATAAAGCACATTCAATATATGATCTGAATGATTTTCAGGTTTGTCGTAAGCCAATATCATAGAACTACGGACTTTATTAGTCAGATCACCGCCGCGATAAATATAAGAAGACCCTCCCATTTGATCATCGGAACCAGGACAGGTGAGCAAACCTGATGAAATCATATCAAGAGTTACCAAGGTTTCCAATGTGGGAGGATTAAAGCCATCATGGTCGGCTTGATAGGTTTGAATAGCCTGGCTGATTGCATTAAGCTGCTCAGCGCATGTGATTCTATCCGATACCGCTTTTGCTTTCTGAAGTGGATATTGACTATAAAGCGATATAACGCATAAAACCCCGCCGGCGATAACGCCCGCCCATCCCCGCCGTTTGGCCAGCACCAACCTGCATCCGGCCACTACCGCAAAGACAATACCGCCAACACAGACAAATAGCACCCGGTTGGGATGCCGGTAAAACCATTTCCCCATTAATATAAATGATGCCACACCAATAAACAGAGAGGCAAAAGCCAGTAGGCTGTAAGGACGCTTATTCTCGGTTACATTCATTTCGGTAGAAGGATTGGTTTCATTCATGGCGTTGGCTCCTGATGGTCAGACTGGGGAAGCTCAAAACCTTCACGGTCATACCGTGGCATCATCTCCATAGGTTTTTCGGAAAAGCCATGTCTTCGCCGCAGTTGATTGTCTTCTTCCAGAATCTCCCACATATTCTCCTCATCATAAAATTTCACTCTACCCTCGGCAAAAAGAACCTGCACCTGAGAAGAAGGACTATCCGCGATGTCATGATTGCCATAGCAATCATACGCCACCACCATCGAACCGGGCACTTTGGCATTAAGATCGCCACCGCGATAGATATAAGAACATGTATCCTTCCCTTTGCGGCACGGGCAAACAAGCTTCTCCGGATCAAGCAGTTTCTGCTCAACCAATATATCAAGCGTCGGAGGATTAAGGCCATCATGTCCAGACTGATAAAGCGCAATGGCTTTATCGATATCACCTAATTGGTCAGCGCATTTAACCATATCCGCCAACGCTTTCGCCTGCACCAAAGGATTGTGTAGAAGAAAGGCCAATCCGCAAAGAATCATCCCGGCGGCGATGAACCCACCGCCCCGACGATGAATTTTCTCCAAACGAAGAGCGGCCATAGAGGCGAAGGCTATTCCAACCAATCCCGGCCAATAGAATCTGCTCGGATACCTATTGAGCCAAACCAGAAGAAAGACAAATACTCCCAGGCCGACAAACAGCGAAGCTATCGCCAGACGGCTGTAAGGGCGTTTCTTTTCAGTTACATTCATTTCGGCGGAAAGATTGGTTTCATTCATGATGCCGGCTCCTGATACGGGTTATTATGTCGGCGGCGGCGCGGTCATTAACATCATCGCCTTGATGATGAACATTACGGCGAAGGCGAGCATTGCCGCCGCACAGACGCCGAGAATGATTTTGGTATTGCGGGGACCGAAGACCCTGCCGCCCTTGTGGCTGGCCAGCGAGAGAAACTCCAGCCAGAACAAATCGCACAGCCAGTGCAGCACGGCAAACAAAACAAACGCCAGCGCCCCCAGCGCGCGGGCCTGCAGAGCCAGGGCCATCCCCACCGTCGCCCACCACAGAAGAAAATAGGGATTGGCCGCCGTCAGGATAATCCCGGTCATCACCGGCCCGCCGCGGGTTTTGGCCGCCATCACCGAGAGGTCTTTCCGCAAATCGCCCAGCATCATCAGCCCCATCACCGCCATGAACACCCCGCCCGCCAGGCCGATGCCGACCTGTGCCGGGCGCGACTGAAACAGCGCCCCAATCCCGGCGACAATCAGCACCATCAGGGGAAACTCGATCACAGCGTGGCCGACGGCCACCAAGGCCCCGGCGTGGCGGTTTTTCAAACCGGCGGCTATCGTCGCCGAGGTCATCGGCCCCGGCGCCAGCACGCCCGACAGCGACACCCCCAAAACGCTGACCAGAAACACCGCCGGATGAACCTCGGCCGCCAAAGCGGAACTTGCCAATATTGCCTGCCACATGGCGGCGATTATAGCGGCGACTTGACCTGTAGTCATGGGCCGCCTATCCTATCATAGCGTGGTGGAGGTATCCGCCAGCGATATCGTCATACAACCCGTTGAAATATATGAATTTACATTAAGGAGCCATTATGGAACTCTTGGATTTCGCCATCAAAAATGAGCAGGATGCCCGTTCGTTCTACCTCGACAGCGCCAAAACCGTGCAGGACCAGGCCGCCGCCCGGATGCTGAGCCTTTTGGCCGAGGATGAAAAACGCCACGAACTGATGCTGACGAACATGAAGGCCAGCAAGGTCGCCTATGTGCCCGGCGATGCCTTCGCCCAAATCAGGAATATTTACGCCGAATTGCGGGATGCGCCCCGGCCGCTGATGAATAAAAACGACCACCTCGCCGACATCCTCAAAAAGGCCGTCACCATCGAGCATGAAGGGGCCAAGTTGTATGCGAAAATGGCCGGCCAGACGGATGACCCGGCCATCGCCAGCGTGCTGGAGCGACTGGAAAAAGAGGAACTCAAACACGAAAAGCTGGTGCAGCTCACCCTGGAATACGTCGATGAACCGGCGACCGTGCTGGAAAACGCCGAGTTCCTCTGGTACGGCCACGATGATATGCCGTGAACATTAAAAACATTAGCCACTGATTTGCTTGTCACGGCGTAGTCAAGGACGAAGCTGGACACTGAGAAACACTGATTTAAATAGAATTCAGAATTCTGAACTCAGAAGTCAGAAGCAGGACGGTCCATGCCCGCCATTGGCCTGGGTTCTTCCCCGGTTGCCATGCTCACGCTGGCGTGAGCATCCAGCCAACGGCTGGACCGGATCGCCGCGATCCCCAGCCGCTCACCCGCTCCCGATGGTCGCTGCGTACGGGCAAGACATGTTCGGAGTCAGCCCGTTGGGAGTTCCGCCTTCAGGCGGGCCGTTTGCCCACGTCGCCCGCACATCGAAAACGGCCAAGCTAAAGGGCCTGTTGCCCAAAAGTGACGCGGGCATCCCTGCCCGCGATCTTCAGTATCGCCAACCGTGTTATTGACGCGAAAAAGGCACGCGGGCAGGATGCCCGCGTCACAGCTACCGTTTGGGCAACATGCCCTAAAGCTTGAACGCCCAACGCAAGTGGCTTGGGCGTCTCGCCTAAGATTCGGACGGTAAAGCCGCACATGGCAAAACAATACATCTTGGCCGGGACGGCCAAGCCACATGGCCAGTAGCACAAGCGTCCTCGCTTGTGATTATTGCGGTCGAAGCATCCGCAGGTCCAATCTCAACCGGGGACGGTTGAGCTACCTTGGGCGCTGCCACAGAGCGAGACATGAAAAAAAGAGCCTAAAGGGTACATTTAAACCCCTTAGGCCTGCCTATTCCCAAGAGTCGAAAGTAAAACGAATCTTGTTGGCGGTTTTTCCTATTAAAACTATCGGCCTGCCGTCCGACTGACTTTAATGGAAAATACATATGCCCCCCGCCGCAAGGGAAAATTCGGTCCCCTGCCCCATCTGCGCAAAAAAAAGAGCCTAAAGGGTGCATTTAAACCCCTTAGGCCTGTCAATTAAGTTCTTCTCGTATCCCAGTCGGACGCCAAGATGAACCATGTTTTCTAATTCTTCCATCGGCGTATCTTCCGGCCGACTTCACCGAAAAATCATTTTTTTCGCCCGCTTCCCTTATAATTTCTCCGCCGCCCCTCATACCCGCACGCCGATATTATAGGACATTCGCTGGCTCGTCTGATAATTTAAAAACCCTTACTAGGGAGGTCACGGACCCCCTTCTAAGCTATCGCCCCGCCGGCCGCTAACCCGCGGTCTTCGCCCGCTGCCACTGGGCGAGATACGTCTGATAAATGAAAAACCCTTACTAGGGTTTGGGCCAAAAGGTTAGAAGGTTTGTGCCGAAAGCTTCTAAGGTTTCCGGCCAAAGCTTAGAACCTTTGGGCCGAAAGCTTAGAAGGTTT
>CAZOCV010000228.1:0-4955 GCA_964578395.1 uncultured Pirellulales bacterium | reverse complement strand
GCGGCGGTGAATCAGATTATCCAATGGGTCAACGACAGGTTTACCGTATTAACCGGCTACAGTCGGGAGGAGATTTGCGGGCAGCATCTGCGTATCCTTTATCCCAGCGACGAGGAATACGAGCGCGTCGGCCAAAAATTTACGGCAGCCTTCCAACGAAAAAAAATAGGTTGTGAAGAAACCCTGTGCCGCCGCAAGGATGGTACAGTAGTGAATATCCTGCTGCGCGTGGCCCCGATAAATCCGGAGAACCACGCTGAAGGAGTGACGTTCTCCGCGCTGGACATCACGGGTCGTAAAGAGGCGGAAAAAAATCTGCGGGAAAGCGAAGAACGATTTCGCCTTATGGCCGAGAATCTGCCCGGAGTGGTGTATCTTTGCCATAATGACGAAGCGCTTTCCATGATCTTTACCAGCGAAGCCGTTAAGGACTTTACCGGTTATACGCCCGAAGATTTCTATCAATCAAGAGTCAGCTATCAGGATTTATGTCATTGGGATGACCGTGAATCCATTCGTCAGGATATTGACGAAGCGACGCGCCGCCGCCGGCCGTTTCATCTGATTTACCGCTTGCGCCACCGTGACGGCTCGTGGCGCTGGGTGGAGGAGTATGGCTCCGGCGTTT
The DNA here is from genome assembly GCA_964578395.1 of uncultured Pirellulales bacterium. Classification (GTDB taxonomy): domain Bacteria; phylum Planctomycetota; class Phycisphaerae; order Sedimentisphaerales; family SM23-30; genus JAFGBA01. Next base: position 4,327 of record CAZOCV010000228.1, on the reverse strand, counting down.
ACCGCGATGAGCACGCGGTGATGCTGGAAGGATATATCAATGATATTAGTGATCGCATGAAAGCCGAACAGTCATTGCAGCAAAGCGAAGCAAAGTTTCGCAGCCTCTACGAATCCGTTCAGGCCGGTGTCATGGTGCTGAACGCGCAGGGTTTAATCACCCACGTCAATCAGGTGGCCTGCCGGGTGTTTGGCATGGAGGAGAGGCAAATATTCGGCAAAACCACGATTACCGCGGGCTGGAAGCTGCTGGATGACAGTTTACGACCGATACCTTCCGAACAGTACCCTTCGATGATAACCTTTCGTACGGCTCAGCCGATTCGCAATGTTGTTTTGGGGATAACCGTAAAATCATCTCCGCAGGTTCGCTGGCTGCTGATTAATACCGAACCGATTTTTGACCAGATTACCCATAAAATTCGCGAAGTGATTGTTACCTTCGCCGACATTACCCGCCGCCGGGAAGCCGAAGAGTTGCTCCGCCGGGAAAAAGACCTGGCGCAGAATTATCTCGATATTGCCGGTGTTCTGCTTGTCGCGCTGGATACCCGCGGCCGTATTACGATGATTAATCGTCGCGGCTGTAGTATTCTCGATCGCACCCAGGAACAGTTATTGGGTAAAGACTGGTTTGAGTGCTGCATCCCCGATGTCCAGCGCCGGCGGGTAAGAGATATGTTCGATCGCCTGATGGCGGGGAAAATCGAAGTGGAGCAATATTATGAAAATAACATTAGCACCGCTTCCGGAGCACAGCGCATCATCGCCTGGTACAATAGTCTGCTTCGAGATGAATCCGGTACTATTATCGGCACCCTAAGTTCCGGAGAAGATATCACCGAGCGTAAAGGTTACGAGCAGCGCCTGTTGGATTATCAAAAACAGCTTCGTGACCTTGCCAGTCAGTTGACGCTGGCCGAGGAGAGCCAGAGGCAGCGCGTCGCCACCGAGTTGCATGATCACATCGGTCAGAATCTGGCGCTGAGCACTCTTAAGCTGGACAGTGTTCGCCATGACATGCCTTCCGGTCTGGCGCAGGACGTCGAGGATGCCTGTGAACTGGTTCGCCAGGCGATGCGCGACACTCGTAACCTGATTTTTGACCTGGGGTCGCCCACGTTATACACCAGCGGATTCGAGGATGCCGTCGAAGACTGGCTGGCTGAGCAGCTCCAGGGCGTTTATCACATTGCGTATCAGTTCAGCAATGATAGTCACCCCAAACCCCTGGAGGAACAGAATAAAATTCTGCTTTTCCGCGCCGTCAGGGAGGTCCTTGTCAATATTATTAAACACGCCCGCGCCCGGAAGGTGACAGTTGATATTCGGCGGATGGATGATAAAATCATAGTAACGATTCAGGATGACGGTGTTGGTTTCGATGCGGAAAAAATAATGTCCGCCGGCGGATCCGGCAGTCGCGGTTTCGGGTTGTTCAGTTTACGTGAACGGTTGGATCATATGGGTGGCCGGTTCGAGGTGGCCAGCCATCCCGGCCAGGGAACGCGGGTGGAGCTAACGGCGCCTCTCAGTTCCGGTCCTGAAAGAAAGGAGCCTGACACATGAGCGTAACTATTTTACTGGCGGATGATCATCAGCTTCTGCGCGAAGGCCTGAAATCCCTGTTGGAAAAACAGGAGGGCGTCAGCGTGGTTGCCGAAGCCGCTGACGGCCGCGAAGCCATTGAAAAAGCCATTGCGCACAAGCCGGATGTGGTCATTATGGATATTCATATGCCCCAGACCAATGGCGTGGAGGCTACGCGGGAAATTACCCAAAAAGTGCCCCAAACCAGGGTGCTTTGCTTATCCATGTATTCCAACCGGCGGCTGGTGGCCGATATGCTCAAGGCCGGTGCGGCCGGATATTTGCTCAAAGAAGCGGCTTCATCGGAATTGCTGGATGCTTTGGCCGCTGTGCAGCGCGGCGAAACCTATCTGTGCAACAAGGTATCGCGTATCTTTGTGGAAGACTATATCCATCGTCATCCTCCCGTCGGCGACGATGACTCCGTCCTGACCGATCGTGAGTCACAGGTTCTCAGTATGCTCGCCGAAGGTAAAAGCACCAAGGAAATCGCCCTGGCCATCAAGCTTAGCAGTAAAACCGTCGATGCCTGCCGCCGGCAAATTATGACCAAACTGAATGTTCTCAGTGTCGCCGACCTGGTTAAATATGCGATTCGGGAAGGGCTTACCTCGCTGGAAAGCTAAAAAAAGTAAAATCTATTCATAAAATTGAGCTGTTTTTACCAGAAAAATCAGCCTTTTTTTGTAATATTGGGGGGTGATTTTATAGTTTTCTAGCCATTGGCTAAAATATTTAACCGAAATTTAACATAAATTTAATAGCACGTTTTATAAAATTATACGTGGGATTGTCGTAAAATATACGTAATTCAGATAATGATATCTTTCGTAAGTGATTATATTTAATAGATATGTGAAATCATTAACAATTCACAGGGTATTTGGCTCCAGCCTTTCCCTTTTGGGGGTTTGTCCGATAAAGATTTGATTATTGTGTTTTAAATCATGTTTTTCTTAGCTGGATGCTTACCAGTTTAAGTCAGAAGCTAGCGAAATTAGCTATTACCTCAGTTCCCTTTGTCGTAGTTATCCGATATTATATGATGTTGATGGCGTGGTATCCGTTACCCCACAATCCCCGACCGGCGGATGCTACGCCATTCTTTTTGCGCCTTTCTTTTTGATAAATCTGCGTGGTTTTATGCCAAAACATCGTGTGTTTAACCAGAAATAGTTACGATTAATATTGAAATTTTTTGCTTGTCATAACTTGTGCCTGTTACTAATATTCTGTTCTTACCGAGATCGCACCGGCCGAGGTAAATCGGTTGGCGGCGCTCCCGGGGCCGTAGCTCAATTGGTTAGAGTATCGGACTGTCGATCCGAGGGTTGCGGGTTCGAGCCCCGTCGGCCTCGCGTGCTTAAGATATTGGTCGGTAAGCAGTTATGCTTGCCGACCATTTCTTTTAACAGGGGCTGGGGGCGGTTAGCGGGTTGGGTTTCAGGCCGAAAGACAGGGGTTTTCCCGCAGCAGATAGCCGCTGACATAATCTGTCACGGACTCTTCCAGGCTCAGGCACTGATGCTGGCAGCCGACATCCCTTAATTTGGCCATATCCGCCTGGGTAAAATACTGATAGCGGTCGCGGATGGCGGCGGGCATGTCAATCAGTTCGATATTGACCTTTTTATTCATCGCCTTGAACGTCGCCGCGGCCAAATCGTAAAAGCTACGGGCCTGGCCGGTCCCGACGTTGAAAATTCCGTTAACTTTATGATTATCAAAGACATACAGCGTCATGGCCACGGCGTCCTTAACATAGATAAAATCCCGCAATTGCCAGCCGTCCTTGTAATCGGGGTGGTAGCTCTTGAACAGGCGGACTTTGCCGGAATCGCGTATTTGCTCAAACGCTTTATGCACCACGCTGCGCATGTCATCCTTGTGGTATTCATTTGGCCCGAAAACGTTGAAATACTTCAAGCCGGCGATTTTATCCAGCCAGCCGCGCTGATTGGCCCAAAGGTCGAAAAGGTGCTTGCTGAAGCCGTAGGCGTTCAGCGGCCGCAACTGGGGGAGCAACTGGTGATTATCAGAAAAACCCAGCGCACCGTCGCCATAGGTCGCCGCCGAAGAGGCATAGACCAGCCGGGCATTTCGCGTCAGACACCACTGCGCCAGCCGCAGGGTATAGCGGGTGTTATTTTCCATCAGAAAGTGCATGTCCCGCTGGGTGGTCGCCGAACACGCCCCCAGGTGCAAAATCCCTTCCAGACTGCTGCCGAAAGCCCCTTCTTCCAGCCGGGTGATAAACTCCTCGCGGTCGAGATAGTCCCGGAAACGCAGTTTGACGAGGTTTTTCCACTTTTCATCCTCGCCCAGGACATCCACCACGAGAATATCCTCCCGTCCCCGCTGGTTCAGCGCCCACACCACCGCACTGCCGATAAATCCTGCCCCGCCGGTAACCACAATCATCATATCACCTCATGCTAAAAGCCGGTAAATATCATAGATTCAACCATGATACGTCAAAAAGGAGCAATGATAAATGGAAAATTACCTTATTCGTTTGCGGCCGGTCAGAATAGAATTCAGAACCCAGAACCCAGAACCCAGAAGTCAGAAGCTATCCGGCTTCGCTTTCAGCTACGCCGTGACAAGTCCGGCTTCGTCTTCCGGCTCCATTAATAACTTCGCCGTGATAAATTGACTACGCCGTGACAAGGGAACCCAGAAGAAAAGAATTAGCCACAGATTACACGGATCAACACTGATTTTAATTTCTTATCAGC
>CAZOCV010000227.1:0-4988 GCA_964578395.1 uncultured Pirellulales bacterium | reverse complement strand
CGCGCCAGCGTCAGCGCGGCAATAAACCCCAATACAATCATCGCCCCATAACTCTGGATAGGGATATTCAGAAAAGGAATGTTGAATAATTCTGGTCGCAAAACAATCCCTGATTACGGCGAATCACCCATGCCTGCTTGTTTGCTGATTCCGCTCATTGACGATAACGATATGGGGCTTGTGCCCCCGTGCTTCTTCCGGCGTCATATCGGCGTACGCCATGATAATCACTTTGTCGCCGACGCAAACCAAACGAGCCGCCGCACCCATCGGACGAATGACCCCACTGCCCCGCGGCCCGGTGACCACATACGTCTCATGACGGCTGCCATTGTTCAAATCCGCCACCAAAACCTGCTCGTAAGGAACAATTCCCGCAGCATCCATTAAATCTTCATCAATGGTAATACTGCCGGGATAGTCAATCTGGATATCGGTCACTGTCGCCCGATGAATCTTCGATTTTAACAGTCGCAATTGCATGAATGTCTTAATACCTTGAGTTAAAACCTTACTTAACAAAACCACAAACATTTTATGTTACAATGGTTTTGTGGAAGGGTCCACCACAATATTGTCAATCAGCCGGGTTGTGCCGATTTTCACTGCCAGGGCAATAAGACTGGGCCGGTCAATGGTTTGCAAAGGTTGCAGCAACTCATTGTCAACGATGGAGATATAGTCAATTACACATTTGGGTGCTTCGCGGCGGATAAGCTCCGCCATCGCCTCGGTAATAGCCCCAACCTCTCGCGTTCCCGCTTCAAACAGCCGCCGAGCCTCTTGCAACGCATGAATCAAACATGTCGCCTGGCGCCTTAGCTCGCCCGTCAGATAGGCATTGCGGCTGCTCATGGCCAGCCCATCGGCCTCACGCACCGTGGGGCATTTACATATCTCTATGGGGAAATTCAACTCCTCCACCATCCGGCAGATAATTGCCAGTTGCTGGGCGTCTTTTTGGGCAAAATAGGCGACATCCGGCTGGATGATATTAAATAATTTCGCCACGACCGTGCACACCCCGCGAAAATGCCCCGGCCGCTTCGCCCCGCAAAGATGCTCCGAAAGCCGCTCCACCGTCACCCACGTCAGCTTCTCCTTCGGATACATTTCCTCCGGCCGCGGCGCAAAAATCAAATCCACCCCCTCCGCCCGGCACGCCGCCGCGTCGGCCTCGAACGGCTGGGGGTATTTGGCCAAATCCTCCTGCGGCCCAAACTGCGTCGGATTCAGAAAAATGCTCACCACCGCCACATCGCATTCCTCCCGGCACCGCCGAATCAGCGACAAATGCCCCTCATGCAACGCCCCCAGCGTCGGGAAAAGCCCGACCCTCTCCCCCCCCCGCCGCCGCGGCGATAGCCACGCCCGCGTCTCTTCAATTGTCCGCAATATGTCCATTTTTACCTAATGTCCGTCTTTTTGCCTCGTAACTTATGCCGTACACAAGCACATTGTACCCCAATCTGCCCGCATAGTATATCACCACCCCAAAATTTGAACTGGGAGCTAAACCATGCAAATCAACCACTCCGTGGCTAAATTTCAACCACCCAATGGTTGATTTTCAACCACAAGCATTTTCGACAGATTGCTTCCAAAGCCGATACTATGCCGAGATTTTGTAGGGTGGCGTCTCTGACCCACCACGAACACCAACCAACTTTCTCCACAAACATAATTCGCCCCAAAAAACACACGCCTTTTGATCTCTTACGGCTATTTTCTGTTTTAGTCCCCCTGTCTCGCCGCCGCAGCTTCCGCCATAAACACGTTCGGCGGGTAGTACGAAATTCATCCATATCATGAAAGGAAAAAAACTATTCGAGCCAATTATTAACCAGTACGCAATAATCGATAAAGTTGATCATCTGGTCATCATTAAAATCAACCATCGTCGCCGGCCATCCCAATGGCTCCAAAATTGTACCGGCGTCACACAGATACGCTATTTCTCCGTGCGAAAGCCCATAATCATAAATCCGCACATCATCAATCATCCCGTTCCATTCACAGATGCCAACCCGGGCGCCGATCTGAACGTCGTTCGCGTTGGTGCCGATGGCTCCCGATGCCGGAATCGTACTGTCGGCGATCCCATCGACATACAGCACCACGTTTGAGCCGTCAAACACCCCCGCGACGTGATGCCACTGCCCGTCATTGACGCTGATGCTGCCATTGGCCCGCACATCAATCGTCCCGCAATAAAAACGCATCGCGTTGGTGCTATTATATCGGTCCAGGCGCCAGACCCCCGTGCCGGACGTCCCTTTCGCCGCAACCGCCTGATAAATCTTGTCGAAGCTGGCCACCTTAATCCATGCCGCCACCGTAATCGCTTCGGAAAGATCAAACTCCTCGCTATGGCCGCAGTTGACATAATCACCGGTCCCATCGAAACAAATCGCCTGGCCGTATCCGCTCAGCCCCGCCGCATACGTGGGATTCCCGATTACCGTTCCGTCATGGCCGCCGGCGCTGTCATTCGCATTGCTTTCGAACGCGTAATGCGCCACCAGTCCTTCGGCATCCGGCTCCACCGGTTCTATCGTGCGCTCACCGTTGAGCCAGTTATCCAGGAAAACGCGGAACATATCCATGGATACTTCATCGATATACAAATCGTAATCGCCATGAGGCTGAATAACGATGCTGATAGCCGTGTTCTGCAACATTAACGGCAGCGGCATTCTATAAACATCCCAATTCGTCCCCACCTCGAAAGTCTCCGAAACATACCCTTTAATCATCACCGTCACCGCCATCGGCGATTCCGCCTTCATCGCCAACTGCAGCACCATCCTGTCCGTAATATTCCCCACAAATCCCATCGAAACCATATCCACGCCGCTGCGCCCCTTAAACCTGGCATACCCGTTTCCCTTGAAAGCATTGGCGTCATGAACAATGGTAAGGGCGTCTTCTTCCATGGGCGGATTCGGCTCGATTCTGAACTTATCAAACCAAAGCCGGCGCCGATCCGCCGACGCCCCCGGTTCCACCGTCATAAACGCCGACACCGCCAGTTTCGCGGCGTTTGCCGGAAAAGAATACGGTATCGACAGCTTTTGCCAGACGAATGTCCCTGCCAGCGGACACGACGCCTTCAAGGTATCCAGAATCTGATTACCCGCATCCAAAACCGTCACCTTCAGGCCCGCATCTTGAATATTCACCAATCCTTCTCCATGCGCCCAAATGGATATAACCACCTCCTCTGCCGGCACGATGGGGATATCGTCCTGCCCTTTCCATTCGACCGTACGGCCGGCATAATTGCCGGCATTCGCCTCCGCCACCACCAGCAGCGACGAACGGCTATAAAAAGCCCGGCCCGAAGCGTCATCGTTGTGCATCACCTTCCAGTCATACTCCGCACTCAAATCCGGATTCCCCCCCGTGCTGCCGGACCAACCCGATGCCGCCGAGCCTGCGAAATTCCCCGGAGCATCAGGCGCATAAAAAAGCTCCCACGCCGGCATCGCATACCAGTGCACCAACGGCCCCGCTTCAAAGTCGCCCTGCGGCACCTGATACGTAAACGAAAGATTCGTGTTATCTATGGTCGGCGGACTCGCCCCGCTTACGCCCGTCCAGCTTGCCGTCGTCGTCCAAAGCACCTTGCGCATAGCCCGACTGCCGCCCAGAGACTCCAAATCGTGCATCAACACCCCATCGGCCCCCATCTGGCGGAAATAATCCATCTGTATCGGAATATATTTCAACAGCCCGCTCCACGCCTTCTCACTGATAATCGTATCATACCCGCCCGACGCCATAAAATACCCGTAAAACTCCATCCCATTGTTATGGCAAGCCGTGATGATCTGCGCCAGTTTCGTTTTGCCGCTGCTGGTGAAAAACACCCAATACTCCGACCGTGAATTCGCCATGCACAAAACATCCGCCGCCTGCCGCGCCACCACCCGCTCCCACGGCATCTTTACGTTGCAGCCGACCTGTAAAAGCCCGCTCACCGTCGCGCCGGTGAACATCTTGATGCCCGCGGCATTGAGTTTCGCCCGCGCCGCCACCAGAAAATCCAGCAAAAACTCCCCGTTAATCAGTCTCATCTTGTCAAGGTCGAAAGGTTGGGTGAGAATATCCACCCCATATAATTCCAGATACTTCGCTACCACCGGCGGATTATATCCGGCGTTCGTGTTACGCTCCAAATCGGTCATGTTTTGCGGCACATGATTCGACTTCGTGCAAAAGAAAACGCTGTCCGGCCCCAACGCGATAAACTCATCCAGCCGATCCAGAAAATACTGCCGCACCTCCGCATGGGAATAACTCGGCATCCCCTCGCAATCCGGCTCGCCCGGCTTGCCCTGCGCGCAAAACTCCGGATGGTTGATAAAAAACTCATCATAGCACGCCTCGAACAAATCCACCCACACGCACGCCTTGATGCCCTGCGCATGACATTCCTGCACCAGCGCCGCCAACGGATTAAAAGCCGGCCCATAGGCGTCGAGCCTTTCGGTGTAAACCGTTCCATGCCCGCCGTCGGTCAAACGGCAATTGAGCGCACCTTTATTCAATATGCGCAGATTAACCTGCGCCAGCCCCGCCTGTTTGGCGTCAGCCACAAACCGCGCAATATCCGCTTCCCCCAGCGGCAGACAGTTGTAATCCCAGTTCGTCGCTATCGGTATCGGCGGACCCTCCGCCCCGGCCATACCCGCCAAAACCGCCAACAGCAAAACACCCATGAACGCCATTACCTTGTAATACATATACCCTGCCTTGACAAAAATGTTTGAGGATTTATAGCCTCGATATATTTCCATAGTGCGGCTCTTTACCTTGACATCGCCACATCCATTATACAGATTTTTTACCAAAAATACCCCAAATTTCACCTGCACCCCGCCGGGACCACCCAATATTACCTATCTTACCAAATCCAAAATAGCTTGTGTATGTTGCGGAAAAGAATTTTTGTCATTCCCGCGCAGGCGGGAATCCAGTATTTC
>CAZOCV010000226.1:1188-4998 GCA_964578395.1 uncultured Pirellulales bacterium | reverse complement strand
AACGTAAATAGTGCCCTGACGCAAGGCACGGAAATATACGTTGTCACGCCGCAGGCGGGATATTGTCCTAAATTTTTGGCGGATAATTACTCCTTCGAACCGGTTGGCACGCTGCACCGCGTTCGAGCAAAATAAGAAAATCGTTGTCATTATAAGAAGAAACCGAATTTTAGGCTGGATAAACAGAATGCAAGGTAATATATTCCCATTTTTTGCACAAAGGCGAATGGAAATTGCGTTTTGCTGTCCGAAAAGCCATTATCACAGGCATGGGGAGCATACTACTGTGTTTGTGGGGACAAATGGAATTGTGTTGGGGAATTGTCATGCATCCTGAAAGCCAACCGATACCTTCGGAGCAGCGGCCGGCCGACGGCGTGATGGGTCGATGGGGTTCGAATGCATCGTGCGTGGCGATTTCACCCAATTATATTATCACCACGCGCCATCAGGACGGCGGCGTGGGCACAACTGTTCAATTTAACGGCGAATCTTTCCGGGTGGCGGCGATAATGAATGAACCCGCCGATGATGGAGCAGCGGATTTGAGGGTTTGTCTGATTACCCGCCCGGACGGCACGTTAGCCAACCGAAGCGACCACGTGGAATTGTATTGCGATAATCCTGTGGGAAAATCCATTGTCGTAGGCGGTTTTGGCTATATTCGCGGCGCCTTTATTGACGATCCGGATGTCGGACTGGGATATCAATGGTTGTCTTCATGCACTTTGAACTGGGGCGCCAATACCATTGACGGCACAGCGACCAAAATGACCAATGGCTACACCAGCAGCACGGTGCAGTTCGATTTTGGTCCTTACGATGCCCAAGGGCAGCCGTATGAATGCGCTGTAGCTCTGGGCGATTCCGGCGGCGGCTGGTTCGTTCAGGACGGCGGTGAATGGAAACTGGCGGCGCTGAGCGCCTACGTACAATACAGCGGAGCCAGTTTTTACGATTTAGCCGCTTATGATTACGGCGAATGGCACTGGGGCATCCGGTTGCAGTCTTATCTTTCGTGGATAGCGCCGCTGCTGATTGAACCCCCCTGCTCGAATGCCTCGGCCGCAGACATCACCGAAGACTGCCTTGTCGGCGTTGCGGACCTTTCCATACTGGGCGAGCATTGGCTGACAACCTGCAACGAAACGAATGAATTCTGCGGAGGGGGAGATGTATTTTCCGACGGCATCATTAATTTAGAGGATTTCGCCGTAATGGCCGGCAACTGGCTGGAATGCGGCTATGCGGAGCCGTGGGGATAATTTCTAAACGCTTCCTTTTTCCAAAACGACGGCGCATAAAGGTTTATTCATGCGGGTAGCAGTTATTGGCGTGGGATATGTTGGACTGGTGGCAGGCGCGTGCCTGGCGGATGTGGGTAACCATGTCATTGGCGTGGACCACGATGAGTCCAAGATTAACGCCCTGAAAAAAGGCGAGATTCCCATTTATGAGCCGGGTCTGGCGGAAATTGTCAAGCACAACGAAACCGGCGGCCGATTGCGTTTTACCACGAATCTGGCGGAAGCGGTAAAGGAATCGCAGATTATTATCCTGGCCGTCGGCACGCCGTCGGCGGCGGACGGGTCGGCGGATATATCGGCCATACTCAAAAGCGCCGGGGATGTGGCCGAACGAATGGATGGCTATCGCATCATTATCACCAAAAGCACCGTACCGGTGGGCACACATCATAAAGTAACGGAGTTGATGCGGCAAAAAACCGACCAGCCCTTCGATTACGTCAGCAATCCAGAATTTCTCAAGGAAGGAGCGGCGGTCGATGATTTTCTCAAACCGGATCGCGTGATTATCGGCACGACGAATCCGGCGGTGACGGAGATCATGAAACAACTTTACGCCCCGTTTATGCGCAAGAGCAACCGCATGATATTCATGGACCCGGCATCGGCGGAACTGACCAAATACGCGGCCAACGCCATGTTGGCGACGCGGATTTCATTTATGAACGAACTGGCGGGGCTGTGCGAACGTTTTGGCGGCGACGTGGAAAAGGTGCGGGCGGGCGTGGGCAGTGACGGGCGCATCGGCAACGCCTTTTTGTTCCCCGGGGTGGGTTACGGCGGCAGTTGTTTTCCCAAGGATATTCGTGCGTTAATTCACATGGGCCGGGAACTGTCCTGCCCAATGACCATCGCTCAGGCCGTGGAGCAGGCCAATTTGACGCAGCAGCAGCGTTTCGCCCGGCGAATCATCGATGAACTCAAACAGCGCAAAGGCCGCGCGGTCGCGATATGGGGCCTGGCCTTCAAAGCGCGAACGGACGATGTGCGGGAATCACCGGCGTTGTACGTGGCGGAGCAATTGCTGAACGCGGGGCTGAAGGTGCGAGCGTACGATCCGGAAGCCATGAATCATCCTGATATTCAGCAGGGTCCGCTGGGCAAACGAATGGAACTGCGCCGGGATGCGTATTCGGTGCTGGAAGGGAACGACGCCCTGGTCATATTGACGGACTGGCAGGAGTTTCGCACGCCCGACTTTGAATTAATGCGCCGCAAACTGAATTCGCCGCTAATTTTCGACGGCCGAAATCTTTACGACGGCCATTTCGCCGCGCAACAGGGCATCGAATATCACAGCATCGGGCGGCCGACGGCATATCCGCAGACAACGCCGCCAGGAAAAACGTCTTGAAGAACGTGCTGATTACCGGCGCGGCGGGATTTATCGGTTCACACCTTGCCGAACGGCTGCTGGAAAAAGGCAACGCGGTGATCGGCCTGGATAACTTTGATTCGTTTTACGACCGGTCGATCAAGGAACGTAATTTGCAGGCGGCGCGCACCACGGCGCGTTTCAAGATGATTGAAGGGGATATTCGCGACGCCGAGGCCATGGAAAAAACGCTGGGCGAGCATCCGGTGGACATGATTGTGCATCTGGCGGCCAAAGCAGGCGTGCGGCCGTCGATTGCCGACCCCGCGGGTTATCAGGATGTGAATATTCACGGCATGCAGGTATTGCTGGAAGCGGCACGGAAACATAACATTCGCCAATTTATCTTCGCCTCCAGCTCCAGCGTTTACGGCAATAACGCCAAGGCGCCGTTTGCGGAAACAGATAATGTTGATTTCCCGATTTCACCTTACGCGGCGACAAAAAAGGCAGGAGAACTGCTGGGTTACACCTATCATCATTTATTTAATATCGACGTGACCTGTCTGCGTTTTTTTACGGTTTACGGCCCGCGGCAGCGGCCCGACCTGGCGATTTACAAATTTGCCCGTCTGATGGAAAATGATCAGCCTATCCCGGTATTCGGTGACGGATCCGCACAGCGGGATTTTACCTATATCGACGATATATTGCAGGGCGTGCTGGCGGCGATGGAACGCTGCCGGGGATATCACATTTATAACCTGGGCGAGTCGCGCCCGGTGCGGCTGGATGAACTGATCGCCGCGATGGAAAAGGCTTTAGGCAGGAAAGCCCGCATCGAACGACAGCCGGAGCAACCCGGCGATGTGCGGCGGACGTGGGCCGATATCACGCGGGCACAGCACGATTTGGATTATCATCCGAAAACACCTTTAGAAAACGGACTGGCGACGTTTGTCGCCTGGTATCGCAACCAAACTTTATGAGGGAGAAAACTGAGACGATGATTAAAATTATTTGTATTTGCGGCGCCCGGCCTAATTTTATGAAAATCGCTCCTTTGATGCGGGCCTTCCGCGAACACGGCGGATTTCATCCCCTTCTGGTGCATACCGGCCAGCATTACGATGAAAATATGAGCAAGCTGTTTTTTGAGCAACTGGAAATTCCCCGGCCGGATATCAA
>CAZOCV010000226.1:0-1088 GCA_964578395.1 uncultured Pirellulales bacterium | reverse complement strand
AATCTCTTGCATGAGGGCGTGGCCCCGGATAAGATACACCTCGTCGGGAACGTCATGATCGATACCCTGCTGGCGAACCGGGAAAAAGCCCGGCAGTCAACGATCCTCGACACCCTGGGTCTGGAGGAAAACCACTACGGGGTGGTTACTCTGCATCGGCCCAGCAACGTCGATCATGGCCCGACGCTGATGGAAATTTTTGGCGGATTCGAGACCATCCAGCGGGATATGCCGCTGGTGTTCCCGATGCATCCGCGTACGCGCGGCAATCTGAGCCGCCTTGGTCTGGAGAAAAAACTTTCGTCCATGAACAATCTGAAACTGATTGAACCGGTGGGATATCTGGATTTTCTGCGGCTGATGAGCAGCGCGTTTGTGGTGCTGACGGATTCGGGCGGCATCCAGGAAGAAACCACCATCCTGGGTGTGCCGTGCCTGACGCTGCGGGAAAACACCGAACGGCCGGTGACGATTACCGAAGGCACGAATCGACTGGTGCATGTAACCGCGGAGGATATTCGCACAGCCTATAACGACATTAAAGCAAAACGCAATTGCTTTGGCGGGCGCACGCCCAAATTCTGGGACGGCCAGGCGGCCCGGCGCATCGCCGAGGGGATTGCACGACATTTTGGCAAAGCTGTTTAAGGTTTTTTTATTAACACCTTTTTTTGGGAGGTTGCCATGAGTGCAGCACGTGCAGGTTGGGTACTGGGTAGTGTGGTTTTGGCGATGCTGAGCGCGACTGAGAGTCGGGCGGCGGAGGTTATCGGAGGAAATTGTGATAGTAGTTCTATCATCGCTTTCGATGGTGTAACGGCCGTGTGGTCATATACCGTGCCGAACAAAAACATTTATGGGTATTCTTTTGCGACAGGATTGCCGTTTACCGTCTGCGACCATTCGGCCTCTCAGGATGCCCCGGATGTGGACGGCCAGCGGATTGTCTGGTCGGATAACCGCGATGGAACCTATGCCATCTACGGAATGAACCTGGCGACGATGACGACGGAATGTCTTTACGATGAGGATGCATCTGACCAGAGATATCCCGCCCTTAGCGGCGATGTCATCGTCTGGCAGGATAA
>CAZOCV010000225.1:0-5082 GCA_964578395.1 uncultured Pirellulales bacterium | reverse complement strand
GAAAACAGCGAGTTGCCGATATTGAAATAGCACAGGGGGCAGTCGGCGCGCAACTGCTGGGCGAGATAGAACATTTCCTCGGCTTGTTCATGTTCGCCCATTTCCGAATAGGTAATGATGCGGTTGCAGTAAGCCGGTTCATAAGCGGGAGCGACTTCCTGAATCAGGGCGAAAACCTCCAGCGCCTGGTCATAACGGCCGATGCGCGTGTAATCAACGCCGATGCAGTTGAGGATTTCCGGGTCGTGCGGCTCAAGCTCCCGTGCCGCCTCGTAGGCCTCCAGCGCCTCGCGGTAGCGTTCCAGACTGTCGAGAATCAGGCCTTTATTGAACAGCCAGTTGCTGTTGTTGGGATTGGCATTTAAAGCGGCCTCGATATTATGCAGAGCTTCCCGACAGCAGCCGCGGTCATAGTAATCACGGGCCTGTTCGATATGGCATTCGGCGTCAGACCAGTCCGATTTATCATCATAATTATCGTAGAGCATAGCTACCTCAAGGTTGCCAGGGGGCATTCCTCTTTGCTATGTATCGTCTTATTTTAGAGGCAACTGAGGGAGAAAATGGTGTGCAGAGCGATAAAAAAAGGGCAAAATGCAGCTTGAATAGATGCCCGGTTGACAGGCCGGTCCGATATCAACATGATAGAGAGGTTTGAAGGAAACCTCAGACGTATGAATAATATGAACCAAATAGTGTATTTAACCAGCCGAAAAGCCTGGCAACGCTGCCGACGGCGATATTATCGGAAGCAGGTGCGTCTGGCGGGGGCGCTGGAAGGGGGGCTGACCTCATTGAGTGACGATGCCCTGGCGGCGAAAATCAGCGATTTGAGCAGTCGGGCGGGAATGATCGGAAAACTGGGGCCGTTAAAGGCCGAGGCGCTGGCGTTAGGGCGGGAGGTTTCCCGGCGTCGTTTGGGCATGAGACATTACGATGTGCAACTTATTGGGACGTTGGCCCTGTATGATGGCTGTATCGCCGAGATGGATACCGGGGAAGGCAAAACCCTGATGGCCCCGCTGGCGGCGTGGATGTACCTGCTGGAACGGCCGGACCATACGGTGCATATTATCACCGCCAACGAATATCTCGCTCAGCGGGACGCGCAATGGATGGCGCCTCTGTATTTGGGACTGGGGTTGACGGTGGGGATGGTATTGCCGGGTCAGACGTCCGGCCAGCGGCGCCAGGCGTATCAGCAGAAGGTGGTGTATTCCGCGGCCAAGGAAGTGGTGTTCGATTCCATGCGGGAACCCCTGCGGCAAAAGCAAATGGATATTGTGGACGCCATTTTACGCCCTGACACAGACAACGCTTTGGAAGTGCGTTACGATTTTGCCATTGTCGATGAAGTGGACAGTGTTCTCATTGATCAGGCCCGCAGTCCGATGGCGCTGGGTGGGGCGGGTGACAACTCGCCGCAGGTCGTACTCTATCAGCAGGCGGATGTTATTGCGGGGCGGCTGTCGCGCGGCGAGCATTACCGGCTGATGCATGATGACCGCAAAGTTGAACTTAAGGAAGAGGGCAAGGCTCAGGCCCGGCGGGACGCGCAAGCCGCGGGGATTCTGCGTTTGCTGCCGCCGGGACATCTGTGGCAGCGGTATGTCACGTGTGCTCTGGCGGCGCGGCATTTATACAAGCGTGATGAGCATTATGTCGTGCGGGACGGCAAAGTGGTATTACTGGATGAATCCACGGGCCGAATGCTGCCGGGCCGCCAACTGCCCGACGGCATCCATCAGGCGATTGAGGTGCGCAACGGCCTGACGCCCAGCGTGGAAATTCGCGGTACGTTTCAGACGACGTTTCAGACCTATTTCCGCAAATACCGCTGCCTGGCGGGCATGACGGGTACGGCGTCCATGGCGGCGTGGGAATTTATGCATGTCTATCGTCTGCCGGTTACGCCCATTCCGTCGAACAAACCGTCGCAGCGGCATATTCACCGCGATCGCGTATATCGTTCGCTTAAGGCGAAATACCGGGCGCTCATTGCGGAGATTGAACGGTTTCATGCCACCGGCCGTCCGCTTTTAATCGGCGCCGGCTCGGTGAAAATTTCCGAGGACATCGGCCGGATGCTGGATGAGCGGCAGTTGCCTCACGAAATTCTTAACGCCAAGAACCATGCCCGCGAAGCGGAAATTATCGCGCAGGCGGGCCAGCCCGGGCGCATCACCATTATCACCAATATGGCCGGTCGCGGCGTGGATATCGTGCTGGGCGAAGGCGTCGCGCAAAAAGGCGGCATGGCGCTTATCGGCACGGACCGCTTGCCGTTTCGGCGGCTCGATGATCAGCTATCCGGCCGTGTCGGCCGGCAGGGTGACCCGGCGGACTGCGTGTTTTTTTTAAGTCTGCGCGATGATCTGCTGCGTACGGCCGACCGCAAGGCCATTACCCGCCTGCGGCGTAAAACCCGCCATCGTCGCCATGAAGCTATTCAGGACGTCGCCGCGGAGCGGCTTTTCGCCCGTATCCAATGCCGCAACGATAAAATAATTTCCAAACAGCGCCGCCTGATGTACCTGGGGGAAAAACAACGCGAGCAGCTCAAGGCCAAAGGCCTCTGGGAAGACTGGATGGGCCAGCGTTAGGAAGAGTAATCGCCAAGTGCGGTCCTTTGGCGGGCATCGTGTATCCGTAACGATATAAATAGCAATTGGTTATATGATTTGTCAGGGGGGAACGCTTTTTGTCTGGAAATCTACCTTCTATTAAGGTTATAATATCCCCATTAAACCCTCGATGGGTTTGATAAATCGGTCGTTCGGGAAAACTATCCCGTTATTGCAATGTTGGTATGTCTTCATCTGGTATAGGTATACCGTGGAGGAGTATCGATTCTGGCGCCGGACTCTGGAGCCGTAAGGAGGTGATTTGAGAAACAGACAAATCATGCTGACCGCAAAGTTTAGCGAGGTTTTCTAATCAAGAGGTATTGTCGGAACGTTGTTCATTTATTACAGGAGAAGTCAAATGAGAAAGCAAGTAGTGCAGCGGCTGTTGACGGTGTGTGTGGTTATTGCCGTAAGTGTAGGTCTGGCCGGGGCGGATGTGCTTACGTTTGAAGAGATTACGACGGGCACCAATGACACCAGTGTTCCCAATGGATACGGCGGTTTCAGTTGGTGGAAATTAATTGGCTCAGGGTATTCCCCTTTAACTCTGATTTATGGCAATAAATATCCCAATACGGGATTTCAGCAGTGTGTCACGGCGACCAATTCCCTTTATTGCACCATGTCCGGCGGCATAAATGCGTCAACAACCCAAATAACCCGGCCTGATGAGAGGGTGTTCAATTTTGAAGGCGCCTGGTTTTCGGCGGCCTTTAGCGGTCCTGATGCGACGCTGTGGTTACTTGGATCATATCACGGTGAAAGCAAGTACTCGTTTAGCGTTACTATTAATAGCACCTCGGCGGTCTGGGTCGAGTGTAATTTTGAAGGCATTGACCAACTGAAAGTGAGTTGTTCGAAAGAGTTTGCCATGGACAATTTTTCGTACAGTCTGCCGCCGGTGGTATATCCCCGGGGCGAGGTGGTGGTGGATTTTGATGATCTTTATATGGGTGGCAGCGAGTCTAAGTATCTGCCGCTGGGATTCAAGGGGATATTATGGGATGAGGACCTCAGGGTGATGTCGGAAATCAATTTTCAGAATCGTTACGGGTATGCTTACGCCAATCCGCATTCCTGGGACAAATACATTTTTAACTTTGGCCAGGATTATGCTGAATTGAGTTTTTCATTCGATCCGGCGGTCTATCCGGAGGCGGTTTTGTTGGGGGCGTGGTTTTCCCGTGCGATATCCTCCCAGACCGTAGGCGCTAACGAAGTTCGTTTCATGGCCTATGATGCCAATAGTCAGGTCATTGCCGCCACGGATTGGCTGACCCTGACGGATATGCCGCAATACCTGGAAGCGATTGATGCGGCTACGGGCGAACCGTTTGGTTACGCCGCCCGTATTGAGGTGGAATATACCACTTCGGATCCGACGGGTTTCGGCAAGTACGCCATGGATGATGTTACGTTTCAATCCGACCCTGTCGTTGTACCTATTGCCAATCCGGGTGGCCCCTATATGGCCGGAGCCACGGATTGGGATGGCGGTCCGGCGACGCTGGATGGTTCCGCCAGCGAAGCACTGGGACAGGCGACTATTGTAGCCTACGCCTGGGACCTCGATACCGCGTGCGACTCCGATGGCGACGGCGAACCCGCCAATGATTTCGATGAACCCAACGCCATCGTTACGGCCGAATTCCCGCTGGGTCAGACCGGGGTGGCCCTGGTGGTTACCGATTCCAACGGCAAAGTCTCTGAGCCGGTTCTGACGACGGTTACCATTAGCTCGATTACGGTAACGATTGATATCAAGCCGGGCAGTGACGATAACATCGTGGTTATGAATTCCAAAGGTTCACTGCCGGTGGCGTTTCTGACGGATGCTTCCTTCGATGCGACGAGCATTGATCCGACGACGGTGACGCTGCGGGGAAGAGATTTTGCCGACGGTCTGCTCAAAGTATCGGGTAAAAAGAAGCAAAAACCGATGGTCAAGCTGACCGATGTGGATGATGACGGCGATATTGACCTGGTGGCGCATCTCGATATCGAGAAAGTGGCCGCCGGTGATGTTCAAACCGAGTGCGAAATCGGCGGTTTGACCTATGATGGTTATGTCGTTTCCGGTACGGATACGATTAATATCATTCAGCGATAAACCTTGATAAAAATGAGTTGTAAAAAGTCGGGCCGTAAGTTCTGGATTAAACCGGAACTTACGGCTCTTTTATAATCAATTTTGCCTATGGCGGAGCGGCGACGGGAGTCAATGTCATTATCGGCTGGCGTGGCCGATATGAGCGGCAATCAGATTGTTGCCTTGGTGGTGAACTAACTTTGATTGGCGATAGTTACTTGCCGGCGCCGGTGCAGACCTTGAAAATAAACGTGTTGTCATGGACGCCTTTGAAGGCTTCGCTGTCGGGGCCGAAGGCGTAAACGGGGACGTTAAGGCCGGTGTGGCCGGTGCGTCCCCAGACCACTTGGGGGAAGTAGCCTTTGC
>CAZOCV010000224.1:1448-5084 GCA_964578395.1 uncultured Pirellulales bacterium | reverse complement strand
GAGCTGGCCGACATCATGGAAGGCGATTATGCCGCCAGTAAAAAATATCCGTGGGCGCCGGCCGACGCCGAGGAAGCGGTGGAAAATTATGACCGTATCCTGGAAATTATCGGCGAGGTCAGCGCCGAGCATATCGCACCGCGCGCCGAGTCGGTGGACCTGGAAGGCAATACCCTCAACGCCGACGGCACGGTGACGCTGGCGGAGGGCACGCAGGAAAATCTCAAGGCGCTGGCGCGGGCGCAGGTGATGGGGTTCACCCTGCCGCATCGTTATGGCGGGCTGAACTGCCCTAATCTGCTCTACACGATGAGCACCGAAATCGTTTCGCGCGCGGATGCGGGCCTGATGAACATTTACGGCCTGCAGGGCATCGCCGAAACCATCAACGCCTTCGCCAGCGAGGACATCAAACAGGAATACCTGCCGGGCTTCGCCGAAGGTAAGACGACCGGCGCGATGGTGCTGACCGAACCGGACGCGGGCAGCGACCTCCAGGCCATCAAGCTGCGGGCGTATCAGGATGACAGCGGCCAATGGCGGCTGCACGGCGTGAAACGCTTTATCACCAACGGCTGCGGCGAGGTGCTGCTGGTGCTGGCGCGATCGGAGCCGGACCGCAGCGGCGGGCTGGGGCTGAGCCTGTTCGTCTGCGACCGCGGGCCGACGGTGCGCGTGCGCCGACTGGAAAACAAACTCGGCATTCACGGTTCGCCCACCTGCGAGCTTTATTTTAATCATACCCCCTGCAAACTTATCGGCGAGCGGCAGCGCGGATTGGTGACCTACGTGATGAGCCTGATGAACGGCGCCCGCGTGGGCATCGCCGCGCAGTCGCTGGGCATTGCCGAGGCCACCTACCGCGTGGCGCGCGATTACGCCGCCAGCCGCAAGCAATTCGGCGTGGCCATTGAAACATTCCCGGCGGTGCGCGACATGCTTATTGATATGAAGCTCGATATCGAAACCGCCCGCGCTCTGACCTGTGAAACGTGCTGGACGGTCGACCATTATAACGGCATCGCCCTTCAACTCGAAAACAACCCGCCCGCCGACAAAGAGGCCGCCAGGCAGCTTAAACAGGACGAGAAAAAATATAAACGTCTGGCCGGAATGCTGACCCCCATGAGCAAGTACGTCGCCAGTGAAATGTGCAACCGCGTAGCGTACGACGCCATTCAGGTGCTTGGCGGCAGCGGCTATATGAAGGACTACGCCGCAGAGCGTCATGCCCGCGATGCGCGCATCACGACGATTTACGAGGGGACGTCGCAGTTACAGGTCATCGCCGCCGTACGCGGCGTATGCAGCGGCGCCGCCGAAAAACTACTGCTGGACTACGAAACCACGGCGTACCCGGCGGACGTTGAGGATCTGGTTGGCCTGCTCAAGGCCGGGCGGGAAAAACTGGCGGCGACCGTCGCTTTTGTGAAAGAGCAATCGGGCACCGACTATATGGACCTTTACGGCCGAAAGCTGACCGATTTGGCCGTATTTCTTATCTGCGGCCATCTGCTGCTGCGGCAGGGATGCCAGGAACCGGCCCGCGAGGATGCGTTTACCACCCGGCCGGTTTCGCCCAACGGAAATGGGTCCGATAATCCTCTGGACGCCTACCGAACCATCCGAATGCGCAAAAAACTTCTGGCCCGCCGTTTCATTACTAAAAAGGCCCCTGTTATCGACATGCTGGCCCGTGAAATCACCTCTAACGACCGTTCCAGCCTGAATGATTATGAGGCCTTGGTAGGTCCGATAGCGGAAAATTAAGCTTTCTGGGGCTTTTTTCGTCTTCGGGTTTATATCTGCCCGTCGAACAGCCGACATTATCAACAAGACGACGCCGGTCGCCGCCTATTGTGGCCGTATGGCCGCAGCGCCGACAGGTTGGTATCGTCGGAGGATGTGACAGATGACGAAACGTAAATTTGTCGCCGGCATGGCGTGCCGGCAGCTCATTGATGACGTTATTGGCCGGCGCGTGCCGCTGACACTCACGAACAAAGACGGCGATGCGTGGCAGGTTTATAAGGCCTATTTTCTCCAGCGTGACGGCGAGCGGCTGTTTATCACGCAGCCCATGCCCGATAGCGGCGACGGAGGCCTGGAGCCTGCGGCCGGACAGGTGGTGGCCGTATCGTTCAAGAAGGGCTACAACAAGTGCCTGTTTGTCACCTGCATTATTCGCGCGGAATCCATCCGCGATGAGACCGGCCAGATTGTGCCGGTGCTGTCGCTGCGCATGCCCCAGCAAGTGGAAAAGGTCCAGCGACGGGCTTTCAATCGCGCTGACGTGCCGGCCGATCTGGAGGTGGCCGTAACCCTGACGCCGACCGGCGACGGGGGCGAAACCGTTGAAGGATGGCTATCGAATATCAGCGCCGGGGGATTGGCCGTGCTGGTAAAAGAAGATACCGGCCGAACGTTGCGGGAAGATCAACAGTTTAAGGCGAAATTCACGCCCATGCCGGGCCAGGGTGAAATCGAAGTTCAGGTGCGCCTGCGCCATACGGAGTCCGCCAACCGCGATAATCTGTACCTGCTGGGCCTGCAGATGATGGGCCTGGAGATGAGCGAGGAAGGCCGGCACACCGTCCGCCAGATCGCCCGCATCGTCGGCATGTACGAACGCCGCCAGCCCATCGGCCAGCATAGCGATTTGCATACGAAATCATAAAATCAGACTATCGCCACAACTGATTTACTCTGTGCTCATACCGGCGGAGGCGATGTAATCGAGGGTTTGGCGGCGGGCGCGGCGGAGGTTGGCATCGTCGGGGAGATAGCTGAACAATTCCTCGATAAATCCGCATTGCTGTACCCGGCGGAAGGTGGGAGCAAAATTCATGTCATACACCCAGGCGATTTGCAGCAGGGTGCTGTCGTTATGATTGGTAAGAAAACGGTAATCAATTTTCTCGCGCGCCATCAGCGCGTCGAAAACCGCCGGTGAATAACCCGGCGTGAGGGGAAACTCCACTTCATAAGGAAACGCCGCGGGATTTTGCCGGTACAAGCGCGCGGCATCCATCACCACGCGATAGATATCCAGCTTGTCGGCGTCGCGGATCAGCATGGTGAAAAAACGTTCCTCCTCATTGAGAGTCTCCGGCAACGCCTTGTCGCCATGATGGCGAACCGCCGCAAGGATTAATTGCTGCTCATGCGCCGGCAGGTCGTTGAGCGCCCCTTCGCCCGTTAATGTTTCAGCACCCAGAACGCCGTGATTAATGCTGCGGGCATCCGCATAGGTTTTATAGCGAACGAATTGAGGAAATCGCCCCGTATCATGCAAAATGGCGATGGCGCGGGCCAGATGCGCGCGCGATTCGTCAAGGCTCAGTTGATTCACCAATCGGCGCATTTCTCCGGCGACGCGCCAGGAGTGAGTGACTTTGCGCTGCAGGTTGGCGTTGACGAAGGCATCTTCGTTGAAATGCCGCGCCGTGAAGACGCGGAAGAAGGCATATAATCGTTCAAGATGATCGCGCGTCATGGTTGATAGGGCCGGGCGGCGTCCCGGATGGCGCGGCATGCGGCCGCGGGATCAGGCTTGCCGAAAACCGCACTGCCGGCCACAAGCATATCACCCCCGGCGGCGGTAATTAACGGAGCGGTTTGAGGATCGATACCGCC
>CAZOCV010000224.1:0-1348 GCA_964578395.1 uncultured Pirellulales bacterium | reverse complement strand
ACATCGAAAAATAATTGCGGAAAACACCCCCGCAGCCACTTCACCAGCACTGGCCCGAACGTCAGATTAGGCACAAAATGCCCGTCCATCACATCCAAATGCAGAATGCGCACTTCACCGGCGACACGCGCCACGTGGTCGGCGAGGTGGGCGAAATCTGCGCTGAGTATCGACGGGCAGATTTCAATCGTTCCGGTTGGAGGTAAGGCAATAGGCATATTCGTTATATTCAGGTTTTGCTTCATCCGCGAAAACCTGCTTTATCCACGGTTCGCCGACTTCTATTCCTTTTCGTCCAAAATCGTCAGGCAGGTAAACTCGTTGCCTTCGAGAAATTCCAGGCTGGCGCCGCCGCCGGTTGAAATATGGCTGACGCGATCTTCCAGGCCCAGTTGTTCCATGGCCGCCGCGGAATCGCCGCCGCCGATGATGCTGGTTGCACCGTTGTCGGTCGCCGCGGCAATCGCCAAAGCCACCGCCTTGGTGCCTTCATCGAATGGCTGCAATTCAAAAACGCCCATGGGACCGTTCCAGAGAATGGTTTTGGCATCGGCAATTTTCCCTGCGAACAATTTGCGGGTTTCCGGCCCGATGTCGAGGCCTTCCCAGCCCGCTTCGATATTGCCGGAATTGACTTTATGTTCGGCATTGGCCTTGAACTCGCGGGCGATGACATTATCCACCGGCAGCACCAGCTCGCACCCTTTGGAGCGGGCGCCGGCCAGAAGTTCACGAGCCAGTTCGAGCTTGTCATCTTCGCAAATGGAATTGCCCACTTCCAGGCCCTGGGCCTTGAAAAACGTATAGGCCATGCCGCCGCCGATAAGGATGCGGTCCACTTTGGACAACAGGTTTTTGATAACGTTGATTTTATCGCTGACTTTGGCGCCGCCCAGCACAGACACAAACGGTTTCACCGGCTTGGACAGGGCGTCACCGAGATACTTAATTTCTTTTTCGATTAAAAATCCGCACACCCGCTTGCCGGGACCCAGCACGCTGGGAACGCCGAACATGCTGGCGTGTTCACGGTGGGCCGTGCCGAAAGCGTCATTGACGTACACATCCGCGATTTGCGCCAGTTGCGCTGCAAACTCCGGTTTGTTTTTGGTTTCACCTTCATGAAAACGCAGGTTTTCCAGCAACATTACATCGCCGTCCTTGAGGCCGTCGGCCAATTTTTTCACTTCGGGACCAATGCAGTCGGGCGCCATAATGACTTTTTTATTCAGCAATTCGCCAAGACGTTTAGCGCATGGAGCCAGCGAATATTCCGGCTGCGGCTTACCTTTAGGCCGGCCGAGGTGACTGGCGAGAATCAGCCGCCCGCCCTGTTTGATGGCTTCGC
>CAZOCV010000223.1:0-5089 GCA_964578395.1 uncultured Pirellulales bacterium | reverse complement strand
CCCGTGCCGCGAATCAGGCGATGCAGGACCGTCTCGGCCTGATCATCGGCGGTGTGAGCCAGTGCGATGGCCGAACAGTTTGCCTGTCGGGCGATAACGGATAGCAGGCGGTAGCGTTCCTGACGGGCGGCGGTCTCCAGCGATTCGCCGCCGGCCGTCATGGCCAAAGCCACATCCGCCTTTTCAATCGTACAGGACAGGCCCAGCTTGGCGGCGTGTGCGGCGACAAACACCGCGTCAGCATCGGAGGCTTTCCCCCGCAGTTGGTGATTGATATGTCCGACATGCAAGGCCGCGATGGCGGGTGTGGTATCCCGCAATCGAGCCAAAGCGTACAGAAGAGCCATACTGTCGGCCCCGCCGGAGACGGCCATCAGCAGCGACACCGGCGCTGCCGCTGAAACATAGTCAGCGAAAAAGGCGGCAAGTTTGGCTTCCAGCGGGTGTTGGTTCATGGCTTTTCGAGCTTACATTGTTCTGTTGGGAGTTCAAGCTTGAGCTTGGCCGTTTTTGATGTGCGGGCGACGAGGGCAAACGGCCAGCCTGAAGGCTGTACTCCAAACGTTTATTCCAGCGCGGATGCCGCCTCCAGGTCGGCGGTGGCCCCGGTCCAGTCTTCGATGAGCGTTCTGATGCGGCCGGTAAGATTGCTGAGTTCATCACTCAAGGTGTGGCCGCGGTCATTGTCTCCGGCGGTGAAGGCGGCGGCGATGTCGGTTTCGAGCCGGGCCTTGGCGGCTTCGGCGACGGCGATGTCGGCTTCAAGCTGCTCGACACGCTTTTGTTTGCGGCGGAGGTCGGCGGCGGCGGATTTACGCTCCTGCCAGGCCCGGCCGCCGGTTTTGAGCTTATCTTCGGCCTCTTTATCGCTGCGCTGCCGCGCCCGCTGCGATATCCGCCCGGCAACCTTGACGTCGTCACCGTAACGATGGTGCCAGTAGGTGGTGAAGTTGCCGCTGTAGAACCGCAGGGTTTTATCTTCGACCTCGGCGACATGGTCCACGACGGCGTCGAGAAACCAGCGGTCGTGCGAGACCACCAGCAATGTGCCTTCGAAGTCCCGCAGGGCCTGCTCGACGGCCTCGCAGGTGGCGATGTCCAGATGGTTGGTCGGCTCATCGAGAATCAGGAAGTTGGGTTTAATCAGCATCAGCCGGGCTAGCTGCAACCGGTTGCGTTCGCCGCCGGAAAGGTTGGCAATCTGCTTGGTGACCTCCTGATCGGTAAAGAGAAACCGGGCGAGGATGTCGAGCACTTTTTGATGCGTGGTGTCCGGCAGGCTCAGCAATTCTTCGTAAACCGTGTTTTCCGGGTCGAGGAGTTCCTGCTGCTGGGCGGCGTAACCGACCGTCAGGCTCGGTCCGATGCGGATGTGGCGATGCTCCCAGTGGCCGTGGGCGACAATATCGTTGAGCAGCGTGGTCTTGCCGCAGCCGTTCGGCCCGACCAACGCCCACCGCTGGCCGCCGCCGATATCCCAGTTGACGTTTCGCAGAAGCTCCAGCGGCCCGATAGCGCGGCTGTAATCGTCCAGCCGCAGGGCGATATCCGCTTTGGTCTTATCGGCGATGAAGCGGGCCTTCACCGGCGATTTATCATCCTTGGGTCGCTGAAGGTTCTTGGCCTTTTCGTGCTCCAGTTGCGACCGCCTCGCCCGCAGCCGTTTGCCCCACGCGGGATCGGTCGAGTGGCCCTGGGCGATGTCGGCGAACTTTTGGACAATCTTCTCGATGTGAGCGAGCCGTTCCTGCCACGCTTCGTAGGCCCGCATCTGGGCCTTGCGGCGTTCGGCCTTGATGTGCCGGTAGGCGGTGTAGTTGCCGGGGAACATCTCGAGCTTGCCTTCGTCGATTTCCAGAATCGAATCGGCGATGCGGTCGAGCATGTAGCGGTTGTGGCTGACCAGCAGCACCGCCCCGCGAAACCGGCTGAGAAAATCATCCAGCCACGCCAGCCCCAGGTAATCGAGGTGGTTGCCCGGTTCATCCAGGATCAGCAGGTTCGGCTGCGTCAGCAGGGCCGCCGCCAGGGCTAAGACGTTCTGTTCGCCGCCGGAGAGTTTGCCGACCGGTTGCTCGCGGCGGCCGGCCAGACCCAGCGAGTCGAGCATTTCCGTCGCCCGCTGCTCGAAGCGGTCGCCGCCGCTGCGGTCATAGTCATCGCGGGCATGCTGATACTGTACCAGTAACTTGGGCAATTCCGGGCGGTCGTGCTGCTCACTGACGGCGTGCTCGAGGCTGCGCAGCCGCTGGTGTCGCTGCTGGTGTTCGGCCAGCAGGTAATCCGCCACCGTCTGGCCGGGCGTAAAGGCGACATGCTGAGGCACATAGCCGATGCGGACCTCGGCGGTGAGGTTCACCCGGCCTTCATCGGGCGTTTCGCCGCCGGTAATAATCCTCAGGAGGGTGGTTTTGCCCGAGCCGTTGGGGCCGATGAGGCCCACCTTCTGGTTGGCCGCCAGCTCAAACGAGCCATCCCGCAGCACCCACCGGCCGACGTATTCCTTGCTGATATGACTGACTTCCAAAAACGCCACTAACGCACCATGCTAATGTTTATCTTGCCTGTTTTGCCAAAACTTTTATTATACCACCTTGGCCCGCCGGGCGAAAGAACCTGCTTTGCCCGTGCGGATGAGATTACGAGTTATATAAAGTTAGACAAGGATTCATCATGCTTACACGGCCTTATGGGATTATCTTTGATATGGATGGGGTGCTTGTCGATTCGGAGCCGTTTATCATTGCTGCGGCCACGCAAATGTTCGCCGAGCACGGCCTGAGTGTTCGGCCGGAGGATTTTCATCCGTTTACCGGCATGGGCGAGAACCGCTTCATTGGCGGCGTGGCGGAAAAGTACGGCTTTACGCTTGACCTCGACCGCGACAAAAAACGCACCTACGACATTTACCTCGACATCATCAAAGGAAAACTTACCCCGCTGGCCGGGACGAAGCAGTTTATCGCCCTATGCCGCAAGCAAGGCAAGAAGCTGGCGGTGGCTTCCAGCGCCGACCGGCGAAAGGTTCGCGGCAATCTCCAGGAAATCGGCCTGCCGCCGGATACGTTTGATGCGGTTGTCACCGGGGAAGATGTGATTCACAGGAAACCGGCGCCCGATATTTTCCTCCTGGCGGTCCGGAAACTGGGCCTTAATCCCAGCGATTGTCTGGTAATAGAGGATGCCCCCAGCGGTATTCAGGCGGCCAAAGCCGCCGGCAGCAGGTGTCTGGCGGTTTTGTCCAGTTTCTCGCAAGAGCAGCTTACCGGTGCGGATTTTTACGCGCTGGATTTAGCCCATGTGCCGGAGGAAGCGGTTGGCCGGTATCCCTGAGAGGTGCGCCGCGGGAACGAAAAACAGCCGGCGGTGAGACTCGAACTCACAACCGCCCGCTTACAAAGCGGGTGCTCTACCAATTGAGCTATGCCGGCCAAACAAGCAAATACTATAACCCAAAAACGCTTTCAGGTCAATGCCGTCGGAAATCAAGGTTTTTCTTCTTTTTTGTCGCCCAGGATGTTCAGCAAGCCCTCACCGGTTTTTTGCAGGTCATCGACATCTTTTTTGAACGTGTCTCCGACATCCTGTAACTGCCTGCCGGTTTCATCCATAAAACCGCCCAGAAGTTGCTCCATTTCCCCCAGCGAGCCTTCCAGACCTTTAAGCAGGTCGGACGGAATCACCCCGCCGCCGGCCTGCACAGCGCCATCCACCAGGGCCAGCAGCACTTTCTGGATGACGGTTACGCTCAATGCCGCCTTGTTTTCCGGCGAGACATTTTCCAGAACAATCGGTGCCAGTTTGATGGTTAGCACATCCTGCTGGCCCGTCAGCGGCAGCTTAACGCGCGCAGAGGCATTGTTAATTTCGATACGGTCCACCACCAGCTTTTTGCCGGAAAGGTCGTCGGATTGGGGTTTTTCCGCACCTGGCTGCTGTTTGGCCTTAATAGCATTAATTAGCTCCTGCACATTGCTGGTAAAGCCTTTTTGTTCGATGGTCAGTTCGATATCCGAAAGGATGATCTGCCGGACCCGGATGGTATCACTGAAAACCGTGTTCAGGTCCACGCTGGTGAGCAGTTGGCCCGCCTGGAGCATTTGCGGGGTCTGGTAGCCCTGCGGATTGGCCACCTTGAAATCCTTCAAGCCCACCGAGCCGCCGATAAGCGAAATATCCGCCGAACCCAGCGTGGTCGATACCCCCAGAGCCTTGGTTCCGGCCGTCTCGACACCCATTTTGACCAGCCTGTCGGCATAGATCGTCACCCCAATCAGCAGGACAATGACCAGCACAATCACCACTAAAAATGCCCGAACGATACGTTTGGGTTTCATCCTGAAATCTCCTGTTTGACTTAATATCTTGCCGGCACACAGTTTAGCACGGCCAGGCTGCTGTGCAAAGGCTTTTTATCCTCATGTCGGCACACGGAACACCATAGCCGCGCAGAAAAAAAGCCTCTTGCGAGGCCAAAATAACCTACCCCCTAGGGGATTCGAACCCCTGTCGCTGGACTGAGAATCCGGCATCCTGGGCCGCTAGACGAAGGGGGCGTCTATCGTTTTACTGCCTTCATGGCAGGGCAGTAATAGTAAGGGGACGAAAAGGGGTTGTCAATGGAGAACTAAATATCTGTCTGCCCGGCGGAGCAAAGTCGGTGATAGACATGGGTCATCCAGACCACCGCGATAATGGGGATAAAAAGATTGACCAGCGGGACCAGGGTCAGCAGGGTGAGTATCAGGCCGCCGGGCAGGATGGTTCGCCAGTGGCGACGGCCCAGTTGGCGGGCCTGAGCCTTGCCCAGATGATAACCGGCGGCGCTTTCAAAAAACTCCCGGCCGATAAGGTAGCTGTTCAGAGCAATCGACACGGCAAAGCCGATGCCCACCAGGTACAGCGGCAGCACCAGTATATTCAAAGCCAACGCCAGGAGTGTGAATTTGACATCGTGCCAGGCATCCGGCCAGAAGGCGGGTTCCTTGCTCCGCATGGCCTGGGGGTAATACGCCTTTTCAACGCGAAAAATGACGGTTTCCTGAAATATCCCCGCTACCAGCACCGTCAGCACCGGCAGCATGAACCA
>CAZOCV010000222.1:0-5111 GCA_964578395.1 uncultured Pirellulales bacterium | reverse complement strand
TAATTTCGCGGTTAATACCTCTTCTCCGCGAGGGCGAACGTTCGGCCGAGGCGGTTGATGAAAAAATAGCGCAGGGCGTCGATGGGGTGGTCATGGACGCCGTCTTTTTCAGGGAACTCGCTCAAGCGGCCGTGAGCGTCGCGGGCGTAATGCAGTTGCTCGAAGGCCGCGATGAGTCGTTGGCATTTTGGCGAAACAATCAGCCGCGTCTGCCCGTCGGCGGGTGCAAGATAATCGCGAATCAGTTCCAGGCCGTCGAGAATTCGGCCGGAGCGATGCGTGATGGGCAAGCCCAGGGCCGCCAGCTCGGTAACGACGCTGGTGCCGGTGATTTCGTTGCATTGGGCGCCGGCGGGGTCACCATAATTCGCCCGCACGGGCCAGGGCCAGCGCCGGCGAATCAGGCGGGCGTGTTCGGCGAGCGTCGTGCGGCATTTAACGTGTTCATCCAGCACCCGCACGCACCCGCCGCCGTCGAACTGCACCAGCAGGCACACCAGCGGATTGGTGAAGCCGAAATCAAACGTGCGATACAGCGGCAGGTTCGCATCGTAGGCGATATCGGCGACGTGGCGGCGACGGTCGAACTCGCCGAACACTACATCATCGCGCAGCGGCTCGCGGCAGAGCATTTCGGCCTGAAAACTTTTTTCGCTGGAGCGGAGTTTGTAAGCGATGGCGTCGTCGATACTGAGGTAGCCGTCGGCGTGTTTCGCCCGGCCGCGGCACTCTTCCCACAGCGCGCACCGGCTGCACACGCGGTCGCGGCACGGTTCTATGACTTCCCACAAACACCACTTGAAGACCCGCCTATTGCGTTTCGGCGCGTCGGCGATGATTTCGGCCATCAGCCCGTAGGGCCGGTGCAGCGTGCTCATCACTT
The DNA here is from genome assembly GCA_964578395.1 of uncultured Pirellulales bacterium. Lineage (GTDB taxonomy): Bacteria > Planctomycetota > Phycisphaerae > Sedimentisphaerales > SM23-30 > JAFGBA01. The sequence goes on along the minus strand of CAZOCV010000222.1, from coordinate 4,228 downwards.
CCAGCCGGGCGGGAATGCCGCGCGCGGATTGCGGGATGAACTGCGCCGCCCGCCAGACGTCGCGGTCGAAAAGTTCCAGTTCGTCGCAGCGCAGCCGCTGCACGTGGCGGCCGCGCACGCTGCGATCCGATTGGGCCAGACTCGTGACGCTCGAACCGTTGGCGAAGCGGCACGTCCGCTGCGTAATGTTGCCCGCGACGAATCGTCCGTAGCCCCGCTCTACGGCCGCGCGGAGATAGTCGTACATGCGCTGGCTCTGATCTTCCGAGCCGCCCAGGATGCACACCTCGCAGCCGGGTTGCAGCACCGCCTCCAACAGCGACGCCACAGCGCCAAGCTGCGTCTTACCGCCGCCGCGATTGGCCCAGACGATAAAATCCTGTGGCTTGGCCGTCCCGGCCAAGATTTCTGAATTATGCGGTGGTAGGTTTCCAACAGGATTACAAGCGGGGGCGCTGGAGCTTCGCATTACCGACGAATGACTATGCTTAGCGACTATTTCCTCCAGCAGAGATTTCCCTTCAAATGCCTCCCTGTTATACTCGCGTAGGCGGAAAACCGGGGTCGAATGCTGTGTGTGTTTTAGGGCGTCGCGTCTGTTTGACCCCTGACTATCGTCAGGGGCTTTCTTAGCATTACCCAGCACGGTCGCCGCGAGGTAATCCATCGGGCTGTCGTGGTCGGCGCAGATGCGTTTAGCCGGAATTTTAAGTCCCAGAAACGCCTGCACATATGCGGCCAGTTCCTTCTGATTCCGCGGCCGTACCGTGCGGAAGCGATGCAGTAAATTTGTTGTCGTTGTTGTCATGGTATAGATTCCTTTTTTTAGCCACGAATGAACACGAATTGTCACGAATTTTTATAAAGGCTTTTGTTGGGAGTTCAAGCTTTAGCTTGGCCGTTTGCGATGTTCGCGTGATATGGGCAAAAGGCCAGCCTGAAGGCTGAACTCCAAACGCTCTTATTCGTGTTGATTCGTGGCAAAATATTTATTCCTTCATTCCTTGAATCAATGTCGCCAGCATGTCGCGGGCTTCGTCGTCGGTGATATCGGCGGCGAAGGCATCCTGCTTTCGCTCATCCGATAGCGCGGGCAGGATGCCCGCGTCACGATGGAAGCAGCGGTCGATCATATCGAGAGCGGCGCGGCGGACGATGTCGGGTTTGTCGGCGTCGAGCAGGCCCGCGAGCCGGGCGGCCGCCGCCGGGGCCGAACGCGCCAATAAGCACCGCGCCTCCTGAACGGCCGCCGCACATAGCCGCTCCAGTTCCGCCGCAAACTCGGCGTTTTCCCGCCACCGCGCCAGCGTTCGGGCCGAAACGTTGAATTCGCGGCCAATCTCATCGTCGTTCATTCGCCCGGCGAACATCGCACGGGCCGCATTTTGCTGCTTTTTCGATAACATGCAAACCTCCTTAAAATGGCTAATAATTACTGTTTATTTTTTTGCCACAGATTACACAGATCCGCCTGAGGCGGACGGATAAGAAATTATTAGCCACGAATTTACACGAATCGACACGAATTATGCTCATTCTTTTGTTTGGAGTTCAGGCTTCAGCTTGGCTTTTTTTCTGTGCGGAGGATAAAGGCAAACAGCCAGCCTGAAGGCTGAACTCCAAACGCTCTTATTCGTGTTGATTCGTGTAAATTCGTGGCAAAAATCTATTTTATTACATCAGTGTCCATCTGTGTAATCAGTGGCTAAATATTATTTATATTTATTATCAGTGGCTAAAACTTATTCGCTATGATGGCTAAAATGTCGCCGCGCGTTAAGCGGCCGTCGGGGTCGTCGCCGGCCAAATTCGTTCGTGCGTTTTTCAGGGCGGCTTCGATAAGCTGCTTCTGCCGCGAACTGACGAAAAACGTCATCGCCTGGGGCATGTCGGCGGCTTTCGGATGGGCGGGCAGGCAGCGAGTGCGCACCGCCAGACGTTTGGCAAGTTGCGCCGGCGTTTCCGGCAGCAGTTTTGTCAGTTCCGTTTTGTTGATACGCCGCGTGAGCCGGTCGAGCAGTTCGCTGCGATGCCGCGGATTGTCGCGTCCTTCGAGGCGATTGAGCGTCGCCAGCAGCAACAGCGTTTCCTCGTCGCTGATATCCCATATCAAGCAATCCGCCGTCGTGTGGCCCAACTCCTTAAGCGCCTGCTTGCGCTGCCGGCCGTTGATGATTTCGTACGCATCGGCTTTTTGTGGATGCCGCCGCACCGCCAGCGGTTCGTAGCGGCCGGTGCGGGCGATGTGCCGCCGCAGCGCCGCCAGCGTTCGCGGCGCCATGGCGTTCGTGTGCAGCGGATGCGAAAATAATTTATCCAGCGGAATTTTTGTTACCATGGCAACCCCCATAAATAATACGCCGGCCGCTGCAGCGCCCGCCGGGCGAGGTTATAAAGTGGCTTGGCCGTCGTGACGCGGACATCTTGTCCGCGATTACACGTGACGTGGACATCCTGTCCGCGATTACTTTTCCCAAGTAAGATGCCTGCGTCACGGCAAGAGCGCGGGCAGGATGCCCGCGTTACGTTGTAAACGCCGGCGAAACGTTTCAATTCATGCTCGAAGAATCGCCGCCGGCCGGACGCGAGTTGCTCCACGCGGCGCGCCAGGGTTTGCGTGCAGGCGAGGGTATCTTCATCGATGCCCACCTGCTCGCACGCCGCCAGGAATCGCTGGGCGTGTGCGGGCCGTTGGCCGGGATACGCGCTCATGCCCGCCTTTTCAAAAAACGGATGAATCGCACCCATGGCCGCAATGGCTTCCACCAGGGCCGTGCCCGCCAGCGGCAGCGTTTCGCGCACCAGCCGCGTGCCCAGCCCGACGCCCCGCCAGCGCGGATGAATGACCACGCGGCTGATGGTGCGCATTTCGTGCTGCAAAAGCTGCCCGGCGTAGGCGGCGTCACCCAGGCCGACGTAACGCCGGTTTGTCGCCGCGTTCCGCATGGCGCAATTGCGCACCGGCTGCGAATAAATAATCACGCCCAGCAGGTCCATTCCTTCGTAAGGTGTTAGCCCCGGATGATAATCCGGGGTCGAACGCCCTGTGCGCTGTTGTGCATCGCGCCTGTCCGACCCACGAGTATCATCGTGGGCTTGTCCCCTGACGTTCGTCAGGGGCTTGGCTATCGGCCGGACCAGGGCGAACACTTTATCCGCCGTCGCCGGCGCCCCGCCGCGATAATGAAACGCCGCCAGCAGCCGCCACGCCCGCCTGTCGGCCGGAACCACCGTCACATCACGCACCACACTGCATAATTTTTGAGACATAACAACCTCCCAATATACGCGTTTATTATTTTTGCCACTGATTACACGGATGGACACAGATAAGAACTAATTTTGATAACTGTTTTATTTCCCCTGTCACACTGAGCGCAGCGAAGGGTCTCTTAAATGAAAAAGAGAGATGCTTCACTTTGCTCAGCATGACATTCGGATGATTTACTCACAAAAAATTAAATCAGTGTTCATCTGTGATATCTGTGGCTAAATTAATCATCCAGTTTACACGGATACATCACGTCGCACGTGCCGCCAAGGTGTTTAATGATGATAACATCGGGCGCGAGGTCTTCAAGGATATCGTCATGGGCGGTGGCGATGAGAAACGTCGTTTGGTATTTGTCGGCGAATTTGCGAATGCTCCAGGCGACCATGGCGGCCGCCACACGGTCGAGCGAATTGCAGAATTCGTCGATGCAAATCACATTGGGTTTTCGGGCCAGTGCCAGCGCCAGCCGCAGGCGATAACGCTGCCCGTCGCTGAGTTCGTCGGGCCGATGCAGCATGGCGGCGGCATCGCTCAGACCCACCATGCTCAGCCAGCAGGTGATTTCATCCAGCGGGCCATCCATGCAATCCACCAGCGGGCGGTCGTCAGGCAGTTGCACATCATGGAGATGGAGCGAACCCTCCATGCGTTCGGCCAGCAAATCCAGCATTACGGTTTTGCCGGCGCCGCTGGAGCCGGTAATGAACACCACGTCGCCGGCATTGATGGTGATGATTTTCGGCTCCAGCACCGTCACTCGCCGCGGGACGTTCGCATCCAGCCCGAAAAAATGACCCAGCAGCCGCACGTTCGGCGAATCATACGCGGGTCGTTCAAACGTTTTTTCCAAAGTGTACATCGGCATAATTTGCTCCTTTACGAATTAACAGCTTGAAACACGAAAAAAAATTCTAAATTCTAAATCCTAATTTCTAAACAAATTCAAATTTGAAA
>CAZOCV010000221.1:0-5115 GCA_964578395.1 uncultured Pirellulales bacterium | reverse complement strand
GGCGCAACTCGCCAAGGCCATCTGGTCACAGAGTGATACTCATTTTATCGTCCGAATTGACGCCCTTGGACGGCAATTTCAAAATGAGTTTACTCAAACTTTCACGGACGCCGCCATTCTCAGTCCGGAAGACTGGGAACTAAAAAAACTGGAAAATTATAACGGCATCGGCGACGAACCGGCCGTTTCGGGTTATCAGATTCCGCTGGATTTACCCGGCGGCAAATCAACCCCGATTACGCTGGTGGTTATTCCCAAACAAATATGGAATGCCTTTGGCGACCCTGATCCGATCCGGTGGATTAACGACCGCAACAATTATCCCACTCTGGAAATCAGCCAGCACGGGACCTACCACATTAACAATACCCTGCTGGGTGATTGGGCGGATGACCCGAGCAGAAATTACTTCTCCTGTGAGACGTGCGGTTTCACCGTGGCGGAAATGTATCAATATCTGCGCATCGGCCTGAGAACGTTATTAGGGGATTATGACCTGGATCCCTGGCTGCAGCAATCCGGAGCGGACCCGCTCAACAGCCCCTTTATCGACTGGACGGATGCGGCCAATCCGCTGATTGCTTATGCCCCACCATACAATGCTTCCGACACCGATAGTCGCCAGGCCACAGCACAACTGTATTTTCCTGGATTTAGCGCCTCGATATATGAAGAAAACAGTTCCATTTTTTCGCCGGAAGGTTCGCATCATGAAATGTTCGATCAATTCGGCATGTTCCACGCCAGCGCTGATCTGCAGGTAAATCCGGAATATTCCGGAAGCATGACCTACGAGGAGTATCTGCTATCGATTACGCAATTCGGCCAACTGAACACCTGGCTCATTGAGGAGGTGGAGTGGTCCACACGTTACTGTAATGACCAGCCGCGACTAGTTTATTGTTCGGTAACCGGCAGCGACAACCGGGAAAACAACATGGTGGATCTCGAACGCTGGAATAAATGGCTGACCCTGCTGGATTTCGTCAACGTCTATGGCCAGCCCATGACAGTGGGAGATTATGCCCTGGCGATGGCCTTTGACAATGCCCCGACCGTGACCAACTTTGATCAGGCGGATGCGGATCACGATGGAATCGGCGACGTCATTGACGGAGCGGTAATCGTAGCTGACGACCTGAATGAGCTTTGGAGTGAAACGGGGACGTCGCTCACCCTAAGAGCAACATTAACCAATAACGGAACGGGTATCGCCAATCAAACCATTCGTTTTCTGTTTGATGCTGATGGTGATACCTCCGAGGAAATTTACGAAGCAACCACCAATACCGCCGGCGTCGCCTCCGTTGTAATTACGGCCACTCGGCTGCCCGTCGCAGACGCAACCTATACAGCTAAATGGGACGGCGTGCTTGCTTTTGCTCAAGACAATGGTCAGGTGAATATCGTATGTCCGCTACAGGCGGATTTGACAGGCGATTGCCACGTCACCGTGCCGGATCTGGTGGCTTTTTCTCAGCAATGGTTGTCCGGCGGCGATCCGTTGAATTGTCCCTTAAGTGCTGAATTTGCCGGCTCCGATTGCCGAGTGAACCTGCTGGATTTCGCCGTTCTGGCCAATGAGTGGCTGGAATAAACGCGGAAGCGTTTTTTGTAGTATCGCCTAACGATTCGTTATGTCATGGCTAAAAACGGAGTCCGGAGTCCCTATGGATTTCCGGACTCCGTTTGTCGATAGCACCCCTTTGGCTTTTCCGCACTTTTTCGTCTCTATTTAATTGATATGAGGGAAGAAAGCACGTTTTAGACCTTCACTGTAATTGGAAACCGCAGCCATATTTCCGACTTTGGACGTGGGAAAAATATACTTTGCCTGAAGATGTCTTTTCGGATAGCTTTAATGCAACGATCCTTAAAAAACCAAGTTCCAACAGAAATAATGGAGATGCGCAATGGATAACGCAAACCCTGAAGAAGTGCTGAGTCCGGAAAATCTCCGGCGGGCGATGAAAGCGTTCAAAAAGCGGCTCAAATTGACGCGGCTGGATGACGATTCCGTTCTGAGACGCGGCTCCGTCGATAAAAGCCGGGGAGCGGGGATTGTGGCCATCCGGCCGCCGGATAGTTATCCCCAGGCGGTATGGGACAAGCTCGTTGAACAGGACAAACTGCGCCGGGCAGGCAGCGGCCTGTATCAGTTGCCGACAGATGCGTAGTATTGTGTCGGTTGATGTGCAGAGCTGAATATCGAAATCGCCGGTTCCTTTGATATATTCATATTTGATTATGCCTGATTATCCAATGCTGTAAAATCCCTGATGATTTGTTGGTTTGATGTCGTAAACGCGCCAAAAGCCGCGAAATTTGTGTTTTCGGGCAAAAAATAATTATAGGACTTCGGGGGCGTTTCGGCTGCTTAACCCTCATAACTGCTTTGCTTGTAAAGCCTTGCCAGCTTCGCCGTCCTTTCCACAACACTATTATTTTCGTTAAGACACGAAAAACCGGAATAACCCATACTTAATAGCAGACACCATGATTATATTCTCATAACTTACGTAAAAAGCTTGACTTCAGGCTGTCCGCCGTGTTATCATAATCATACGAATAATATATTTTCATATTGTAGGGTGGCAGTGAACCAGGAAACGCACCGCTATATACGGTGGCCCTCTTGTTTGTTACTTTGACTGTGCAGCTTGCTTTGGCATGGTATAGTCCGATTTGCGAATTTGGTTTTTGAATTAACTTGAGGTTGATCATGGCGAACTGGAAGAGAGAGAACACGAAAAGTCCGTCTAAAAAACAATCGAACCCGATTGCGAAATCTCTGTCATTAGAACCGCTGGAGCCAAGGCTGTTACTGGCTGCTTACAGCGGCGGCGCGGGAACGGAGCTGTCGCCCTATCAGATCAGCACCCTTGCCGACTGGCAAACATTAACTAATACCGCCAATTCGGCTGACTGGGATAATTATTTTGTCCTGACGGCCAATCTCGATTTTGGCGGTGCCGCCCTGACGCCGGTAGCACCGGATACAAACAATATTACGCCGGGATTCAATGGCACTGCCTTTACCGGCGGCCTGGACGGCGCGGGTTATGTCATTAGCAATGCCGTTATCAGCCAGCCGAATAGCGATTATGTCGGCCTGTTCGGCAAGCTTGATATCGATGGTCAAATACAGAATCTGGGTCTGGAAAATGTGGACATCAACGGCCGCAAATATGTCGGCGGCCTGACGGGAGAAAATGCCGGTGAAATCACCGACTGTTACGCCACGGGGGCTGTCAGCGGCATAGGCAGCTATACTTATTTTATCGGCGGTCTGGCGGGAACCAATTCCGGCGTCATTACGTCCAGCTATGCCGCAGGCGCTGTCGCCGGAACCACGAATATCGGAGGCCTGGCGGGAACCAATTCCGGCTCCATTATTTCCAGTTACGCCACAGGCGCCGTCAGCGGAACGGATCATGTTGGCGGCCTGGCGGGCATCAATTCCGGTGATATTTCGTTCAGTTACTCCACAGGCGCGGTCAGCGGCTCTTATGATGTCGGCGGCCTGACCGGCGACAATTATGGCGTCATCACGTCCGGTGTTTGGGACGTGCAAACCAGCGGTAAGACGTATAGTGCCGGCGGCAAGGGCCTCACCACACTGCAATTAAAGACCGTATCTATTTTTCAAAACGCCGGCTGGGCCAATCACGGCTGGGTAATGGAAGATGGTTTGGATTACCCCCGGCTCGCCTGGGAAGGAACCGGTTATGCCGCCATTCCCGAAGCAGGCCCGATACCTTTGGTTGGCAGCGGAACAGCGGAAAACCCCTACCAGATTGCCACGTCAGAGGATTTTTCCCTGTTAAGCTGGCATACCGGGATATTGAATCAGCATCTTGAACTGAAAGCCGATATTGATTTATCCGGCGTGGAGCTGGACCCCATCGGTGAATTAGGCGATTTCAGCGGTGTTTTTGATGGCGCTGGTTTTATCTTACACCACGCGGTCATCAGCCGGCCGAATAACGACTATGTCGGTCTGTTCAGCTATCTTGATGTCGGCGGCCAGATAACCAATCTGGGCATAGAAGATATAAACATTTCCGGCCGTAATTATGTCGGCGGAGTCGTGGGTTATAATGCCGGAGACATTACGAATAGTTACGCCGCAGGCACGGTCAGCGGCGACGATACCGTCGGCGGTCTTGTCGGTTTTAATTCCGGTCCGGTAACGTCTTGTTTCGCCGCCGTCACCGTGAGCGGTGAAGAACATGTTGGCGGCCTGGCGGGATATAATGATTCCGGTGCTATCACCTCCAGCTATGCCACTGGCGCCGTCAGCGGAACTATCAGTGTGGGCGGCCTGATTGGCTGGAATTACGGCGATGTCACCGCCAGTTATGCCGCCGGTGCCGTCAGCGGTACTGATGATATTGGCGGCCTGATTGGATTCAATTATTTCAGTAACATCATATCCTGCGTCTGGAATACTCAAACGAGCGGACAAGCGGGCAGTTCCGGCGGCAAAGGGCTGACGACTCCGCAAATGAAAACCATGTCTGTTTTTCAGAATGCCGGCTGGTCCGATTACGACTGGGACATGAAAGACGGCCTGGATTACCCGCGTTTGGCCTGGCAAAATACCGGCGGAGCGAATATCCCTGCCGAAGTCATTCCCCTTTCAGGCAGCGGCACGCAAGCCGATCCCTATCTGATTAACACTCCGGCGGATTTTGCTCTTTTAAGCTGGCATGTCGGGATACTAAATCAGCATCTGCAACTGTCCGGCGATATTAATTTGACGGGCGCAGAGCTGGACCCGATAGGCGATTTAGGCAATTTCAGCGGCGTCTTTTACGGCGCTGGTTACGTCATCCGCAACGCGGTGATTAATCAGCCGGATAGTGATTTCGTCGGCCTGTTCAGCCGAATTGATACCGGCGGACAGATTCACCATGTGGGAGTGGAAAATATTGACATCACCGGCAGAAATTATGTCGGCGGACTGGCGGGAGATCATTCGGGTGCCATTACAACCTGTTACGTGATGGGCCAGGTCAGTGGTGAAGATTATGTCGGCGGCCTGGTGGGACGAAATTACGAAGGAACCATCACCACCGGTTACTCCACCAGCGCGGTAAGCGGCTCTTTTAG
>CAZOCV010000220.1:0-5144 GCA_964578395.1 uncultured Pirellulales bacterium | reverse complement strand
CAGCCGCGCGGCATCGAGATGCAGTACCGCGTGACGGCCATCAACGCCGCCGGGGCGTCCGTGCCCAGCAATATCGTCACGGTGGTTTTATAACAGCCCAAGGCTGCTTTAACGCCGCGGCCCCGAAGGGGCTTTTAACGCCGCGAGCATTCTGTCGCTGACCCGCTCCCGATGGTCGCTGCGTAGTGGGCCAGACAGGTGCGTTCAACAAAAGAGCTTTTTGGGGGCTGATACACGTTTTTACGAAGACAGGCGGCTTTCACCGGCCGCCTGTTTTTTTAAGAAAGCAACGACCCATCATATCGCCCGCGATGAGAATCGCGGGTTCATTTGTATCAGACGGCCGTAACATGCTCACGCCAGCGTGAGCATGGCACCCAGCGCGGGCAGGATGCCCGCGTCACGATGGCGCCCGGCGAAGAACCCAGGGTTTTCACCCTGGTTTTTTTATAACCTGTCTCGCTCCCGACGCAGGCGGCAACGACGCCGGGTATGCCGCTGGCGGGGCGACAGCCAGTAAGCCCCTTGGGGGTCTTAAGCCCTTTAACGGGTTTCGCGCCAGTAGAGGAGTCGGTCGGGGTCAGCGCCGCGGTCGATGACGGCTTCAATCTCATGGGTCATGCCCGTCGCCTCAGCGCGGCCGAGGCTGCGGATGGTAAAAACGTTGCTGCGGACGGTAATGGATTCGGCCAGCCGCCTAAAGCGTTCGATGGTCATTTCGGGCACATCCAGGAGATCACCGATGGTGGGAAAACCCTCGGGCAGGGTTTGGCGCAGCAGGCAGATGCGCTGGGCCAGAGCCTCATCCAGGCCGGGCAGTACGGCCAGAATTTCCGGCGGGGCCGTATTGATATTGACTCGTCCGGGAATGACCGGCTCATCCGTAACGGTAATGCGATCCACGATACGGCGGAATTCATTTCGTGTCAGGGGCAAAACCGCCGGAATCTTTTCCTCCCCCGCCGGTACGGCCGCCTCAGTCTCATCCACCAGTAAATCCGCGATACTCGTGAAGCCGCCGCCCCGCCGCCGGAGCACCCATCGGGCCATCGGCTCTGACAATTGCAGTTGGGTCAGCAACAGTTCCAAAGAAGCCGTATTGATATTAATGCGGGGCCGCTCCAGGCCATCGACATTGCGCTCGTAGGAATACACCGTCAGCCAGGCCAATAAGCCGCGTTCGAGTTGTCCGTCCCGGTCATCCGCCGGCGGCCGCAGGTCGCCATCGTCTTCATTGTCATCCAGCCGCGCATTGAGATTGCGGTCTTCCCCATAAAGAACTTCGAGCGATATCTCCGTACGCTGAGCAATTTCCCGCAGGCTGCCGTAAGGACGAATATCCCGCTCCCGCAGTAATTCCGCCACGATTTCCGGCGTGATGTTCGCCAGCCGCAGCAGTTCTTCTTTGGTGGCGGTATTGAGATTCAGACGGGAGGCTTCATCGCGCACCCCGGAAGCTAAGTCGGTAGCGCCATCCTGGGAAAAATCGCGATAGGTGCTGAAGGTTCCCGCATCCAGATGAACATTGATGAAATCCTCGCCGCCGCACCAGGGGTCTTTTTCGTTATCCGTCGTATTGGCATCCTGCATAAGCGCCGCCAGCGCCTGCTGCACCCCGGCCCGCGCCAGCCAGCGGGCCTGCACCTGCTCACAGGCGATCTGCCGGGCGGCGTTTTCCAGGCGGACCGCCTGTATCATAAATACCGCCGCCACCGCCAGCATCACCAGCAGCCAAAGCACGATTAATAACGCCATTGCCTGCCTGACAAGCGGACGCCGCGGGGAAGATTCACCATTTTTCCGCATATTGACCATCAAAAACAACATTGCGCGCCCGGCGGCAACTTGTCAACGACCTATTTTTTTGTTTTTTTAGGACCTATAGCGGCTAAAATACTCCTCCCATGATACATCGGCTGCAACAGCGTTGGCACGGCGAAGGAGGGTTCGACCAGATTCTGCGCCTGTCGCTGCCGTTAATCCTCAGCACCAGCGCCCATTCGATCCAGTTGTTCGTGGACAGGATGTTTTTAAGCTGGCACAGCAACGAAGCCCTGTCGGCCTGTGTTTCGGCGGGCATCATGCATTTTTCCATCCTCAGCCTGTTTTTCGGCATCGTAGCCTATGCCAACACCTTCGTCGCCCAGTATTATGGCGCCCGGCGGCCGGAGCGGGTTGGCCCGGCGGTCTGGCAGGCCATCTGGTTTGCCATTCTGGGCGGATGCATTATGCTCGCCTGTATTCCCCTGGCCAAACCCCTGTTTGCCTGGGCGGGACACGCCGCTGAAATCAGAGGCATGGAAATCACCTATTTCAGCATTCTCTGCTGGAGCGATATCCCTCAACTGATTAGTCTGGCCCTCTGCGCGTTCTTCACCGGCCGCGGCGATACCTGGACCGTCTGCTGGACCAGCATTTTAGGCACACTGGTCAATATCGCACTGGATTACCTCCTGATATTTGGCCATGGGGGCTTTCCCGCCTGGGGCATCGCCGGAGCCGCCATCGCCACCGGCATCGCCCAATTAACCATGATGATGGTTTATGCCGTGATTTTTTTCCGCCCCGACCATCGCCGGCAATACGCCACGGGAACCGGCTTTAATCTGGATTGGTCCTTTCAAAAACGCATGATGCGCTATGGCGGTCCCAGCGGCCTGCATTTCATGCTGGATGTATCGGCGTTCGGTCTGTTTCTGGCCTTTATCGGCCGCATCGACAATAATGCTCTCACCGCCACCAGCGTCGCTTTCCAGATCAACTCCCTGGCGTTTATGCCGATGATCGGATTCGGCACCGCCGTCAGCACCCTCGTCGGCCAGGCTCAGGGCGCGGGAAAATCCGAACTTGCCGAACGCAGCACCTGGTCGGCAACCCTCCTTACGTTTACCTACATGACCACCATCGCCCTTGGCTATTGGCTCCTGCCGTCGGTATTTCTTTTTCCCTTTGCCGCCGGCGCCAATACGCAGGAGTTCTCCCAGGTTGCGCCCATCGCCACCGTACTACTGCGTTTCGTGGCGTTTTACTGCCTCTTCGACACCGGCAATATCATTTTTTCCGCCGCCCTCAAGGGGGCCGGCGATACGCGCTTCGTGATGTGGGTGTCGGTGGCTCTGGCCTGGGGGCTGATGGTGCTACCCACCTGGCTAATCGTCAAATATCATTGGGGTCTGTATGCCGCCTGGGTATGCCTGTCGGCTTATGTGTGCATTTTGGCGGTCGTGTTTTTGCTGCGGTTTTTGCAGGGCCGCTGGAAATCCATGCGCGTTATCGAAGCGACTCCCTTGGCGTCCCCCGTCGGCATGCCGGAAATGCCCACCGTCGAAGTTGATATGAACTAAACCAGTGTAAGCGGCCATATGAACGGAGGGCTTTAAGTAAGTAATATCCTCTGTAGGTCGTTAGATATAGCCCCCGGTGATAACCGGGGGTCGGATGGGCACGACGCCTACGAGTACACGGGGCGTTCGACCCACGATTATCATCGTGGGCTAACATAAACCGCGAACGGTTACAATTTCCTTTTATCGCCGAGCGTCCAGACCCTTCCAGCTATGGGTCCAATGGTCCCGGCCGGGGCTTTCGACGATGATGGCGTCATCCTGTTTGGTGCATTTTAAGGGGAGATTATTCTCATCGCGCAGATAGCGCTCCGGTAAAAATCCTTTCGCCACGAGCATTTCCAGCGAATCGGGAATGACCCCAAACGCCAGCCGGTAAGCGTACATAGACCGTCCAATGGCCAAACGTATGAAATGAGCTTCGTTATGGGTTCGTTCCTGACGCTGGGCGGGAGCAGGCAGTTTCAACAGCCGTAAAACCTCGACGCCCAAAGCCCCCGCCTGTCCATCCTTGCCGACAGCGCGAAAAGCAATGGTATGCTTACCCCGCGGCAACACATGAGTGCCCAGAGCCACATCGGCCTCTTCAATTTCCGCGGCATGGCGGAAATCGGTAGCGACTACTTTTTTCCCATCCAGTTCTATATCGTAAGCCCCATAGTCCGGACCTTTCACAGCGGTGAGTCGTATCGCGTACTGCCCGTCTTCGGCTAGTTCGAACGGCAACGTCAAAAGGACGCCGGCCTTTGTACCGGACCAGGCCAGAACCGGACGAGCGCCGAAAAATCCCTGGGCTTCCACGGTAACTTTTGATTTATCCGAGGTCTTTGCCTGAAGGTATGTTTTTACAAGATGATGGTGCTGCCAGGGCACGGCCCGTGTGCGCCAGTCGGGCAGAGGCGGGAATGAATCTTGCGGTTTTCCGGTTTGATACCAAAAAGCCACACTGCTGAAAAAGTCAGGGCGCTCCATAAAGTAACCTTCAATCGCCTCATTAAGATTTCCCTTATGTTCGATGGTCACCCGCAGCGACCGGGAAAAATAAACCGGGTCGGGCAGATGCCAGCGATAGCATATCCCGCGGTCACCGGCGCTGTAACCCTGCCAGCAGGGTTGGCCAAACCAGAGGCTCGCCCGCGGCCGGAAACCCCAGGCATCATTGAAATAATCTTCGCTGCCGGTGCCCTGCAGGCTGGGGATGGATTCGCCGTCGATGTAGAAAAAGTCATCGCCTTCACCGAACCAGCCATCCTGCCCCAGCGTTATGGACATTATCGTCCCCACGTAAAAGCCGCGGCCTTTGAGGTCGGCCAACAGATAATCGCGCTTGGGCACGGCCGGGTATTCCTGCCGATAGCGGGCATAAAAATAAGGCGTCTGGGGCGGCAGTTCCGGCAACTGCATCCAATCCACCTGCCAGTAGAGACCGGTGGAAATATCCGTATGGTCATTGGTCACGACGATACGTGCGGACTTCCGGAACGGCATGCGCCAGTAACACGTCAGCGATCCGGTCGGCGACACCTGGACCGGAAAGCTGTTGACTTCCGCAGGCTTGCCGTGCCCGACGGCGAAAAAATCACCCAGCGGCGCTTCGACGCCCGGCTGGCTGTCGCCGTCATAATAAATTCGCAGCGTCAGAGAATTGAGTTCGCCCGCCCCACCGGCATGGCTGGTAAACCAGATATGATTAATCACGCCCGGCCCATCGAGGACAGGCATGTTGAGCGACTCGCCGGGCATGAGCCAGGTAAAATCCAGATTGGCATCGTTCCAGTTGGGCTGCTGGTTACTGGATAT
>CAZOCV010000219.1:0-5152 GCA_964578395.1 uncultured Pirellulales bacterium | reverse complement strand
GGCGGCGATAGCTGCTCAGGCTGACTCAAAAACGCCGTTTTATCGCCTGAGGCGACAACAATCAGCAGAATGATATTGATAACGGTCCCTATCAAACTGTTGCCCGCCATGGCCAATCCCATAAACGACATTGCCCCCAAAGCAACACCCAGTTTCACCACGCTAAACGCGATGGCGGCTCCTGTGGCGATGTAGAAATATCTGATTGCCGTTGGCTTGGTTTGCAGCAGCCAGATAGACGCCAGCAAATAAAAGCCACAAACGAACAATGCAATCCCGCCGGCAATAACGCACCAGGTTTTATACCATGCAGGCGTGTCCCACATTTTTTCGAAGATGCTAAATACATCCGGAGGCGCTGCATGTTGCGGATTAGACGCCGCCTGTTTCTCGAAGTCTTTTTGCATTTGGGCGAACATTGATTTCTGCATATCCATCATGGCGGGCATGGCCATAAGCTGCACACCCCCTAAAAGCCCCAGACATCCGAGAATAATACCAATTATTCCTACTGTTGTCGCCCATGTCGGTCGTCGCATAGAGGCTCCTTTCGTTACCAATTACTATTCAACCTGTCTTGTCATAAAGCGGGTAACCATTTGAAATGAAAGTAGTTTTTCACAATGTCGTATTTTTCTGAATACGTATAGTTTTAAAAATGGAGCAAGCGTATAAGCCGAGTTTTGTTCGCCGACATCGCTGCCGGCCGGCAGTCATTAATCTGGGCCGACGATTACTCGACGGCTCAAGCGGCCTACCCGAACCTCATGCCGCGCCGAGCCGGGATTTTCAGCTGAAAAAAGCATTGCCTGGCCGCTACAGTACGTGTATAATAAGAAACCTCATTGTCTCTGGTTTACCCTTTTATTCAAATACAAATTATACCAAGGCAAAGAGGTTTTTTCTATTCCCGTGGTTAGAAATACGAGCTAAGACGCCGGATGACTTTCTGTCGATCGCGGCGTTAAAACGCATCTGGCCCCTTTGACTATGGTCAATTAGCGGCCTAAAATAAAATACCAATTTTAACCTATATTTATATAGAAAGGACCGAAAACCTATGAAAAAAGTATGGATTTTGATGCTGGTGGTGGTAATGACGGTGGGCGTGCTGGGGCTCAGCGGCTGCACAAAGAAGGAGCCAACGCCGACAACCCCGGCCGTGAAGACGCAGCCGCCGGCGGAGCAACCGGCGGCGAACACAGAACACCCTGCCGATGACCCGGCCCAGGCCAAACCCAAGGACCATCCCGCCCACAACTAAACCGCGCCGACATGAACGTTTGGATGGCAGGAAAATCTCAGTGCTCATGATCGCAACGGCATGAGTAAGCACTTCAATGTTGATGTACGGTTTTTACCTGACGGAAAGGAGCCAACATTATGCGAGACTGTAGCGGGAATGGGTTTTCGCTTGCTTCGATGGTTCAATGGTCAATGATGGTGCTGATGGGTGCTTTGCTGTCGGCCTGTGATAAACAGCAGCCCGATGTTACGGAGCCGTCTTATGCACCACCCCTCGTCACCGGAGACATCCAGGCCGGCATCGAAAAACACATTGCCCAGCAGGAAACGCAAAACGATGGCTATTTCATCGTTCCTTTCGAAGGTGAACAGCTCAAACTCAAGCTGGTTCGCGTTCACATTGAATACCTCGCCTCACTCGCCCCGCAGCGCCACTTCGCCTGCGTGGATATGGCCAGTGACGACGGTGAATTTTATGACATCGATTTTTTCCTGAAGGGCGACCCCGGCTCGATGGTTGTGACCGAAACCACGGTCCACAAGCATAACGGCTGCCCCTATTACTTGTGGGAGCAAAATGAAGATAAAAACTGGGTTCGCACCCCGGTGGAAAATGCCGACCAGCAACTCCTCGGCGTGCTGACCGGCCAGGACGCCTTTGAGTTTCGCTACCAGGCCACGCTGCCCGCGATAACCGGTCCGGCGAAATGCTGGCTGCCGCTGGCCGCTTCGGATGAATTCCAGACGGTCGCCGTTAAATCTATCGACGTGCCGGGCAAACAGCAAACCCTGGTGGACAAAGCCCACGGCAACCAGATTTTATACTTGGAATTACTCCCTGAAGACAGCGGCAAACAACTGGAAATCGTTTACAACGTCGAGCGCAAGGAAAAAGGCGCTTATGCCGGTGACTCCGCCGAGGCCGCCCAATACCTCCAACCGGAAAGTAGGGTTCCGGCCAATGACGCCATCAAGACCAACGCTGAAAAAGCGGTGAAAGGCTGCGAGGGCGACTTGATGAAAGCCCGCGCCCTGTACGATTACGTCATGGATCAGATGCGTTACAAAAAGTTCGGCGACGGCTGGGGCCAGGGCGATGCCATCTTCGCTTGCGATTCCCGCTACGGCAACTGCACCGATTACCATGCCTACTTCATCGGCCTGGCCCGCGCCATCGGCATCCCCGCCCGATTCGCCATCGGCGTGGCGATTCCCTCCGAGCGGAACGACGGCGGCACCGACGGCTATCACTGCTGGGCCGAATTCTATGCCGACGGCAAATGGTGGCCCGTCGATATCAGCGAAGCCGATAAATTCAGTTCGCTCAGCATGTACTTCTTCGGCCACCATCCCGCCAACCGCTTTGAGTTCACTCGCGGCCGCGACCTGATAGTCGAACCAGGCCCCGCCTCAGGCCCCATCAACTTCCTTGCCTACCCGTTGTTGGAAATCGAAGGCAAACCCCAAAAAGTAAAAACCCTCTTCCTCTTCAAACGAACATCATGCAGTGACACCCCAAATAGAACGAGTTAACCCAAGTTCCCGTTCTGAAAAACCTTAGTGGAGATTTTGTCATTCCCGCGCAGGTGGCAATCCACGTCCGGCAGTTACGAATAAAAAAAGGAGCGGGCGTGTAAGCCGAGTTCTGTTAGCCGACATCGCTGCCGGCCGGCAGTCATTAATCTGGGCCGACGATTACTCGACGGCTCAAGCGGCCTACCCGAACCTCATGCCGCGCCGAGCCGGGATTTTCAGCTGAAAAAAGCATTGCCTGGCCGCTACAGTACGTGTATAATAAGAAACCTCATTGTCTCTGGTTTACCCTTTTATTCAAATACAAATTATACCAAGGCAAAGAGGTTTTTTCTATTCCCGTGGTTAGAAATACGAGCTAAGACGCCGGATGACTTTCTGTCGATCGCGGCGTTAAAACGCATCTGGCCCCTTTGACTATGGTCAATTAGCGGCCTAAAATAAAATACCAATTTTAACCTATATTTATATAGAAAGGACCGAAAACCTATGAAAAAAGTATGGATTTTGATGCTGGTGGTGGTAATGACGGTGGGCGTGCTGGGGCTCAGCGGCTGCACAAAGAAGGAGCCAACGCCGACAACCCCGGCCGTGAAGACGCAGCCGCCGGCGGAGCAACCGGCGGCGAACACAGAACACCCTGCCGATGACCCGGCCCAGGCCAAACCCAAGGACCATCCCGCCCACAACTAAACCGCGCCGACATGAACGTTTGGATGGCAGGAAAATCTCAGTGCTCATGATCGCAACGGCATGAGTAAGCACTTCAATGTTGATGTACGGTTTTTACCTGACGGAAAGGAGCCAACATTATGCGAGACTGTAGCGGGAATGGGTTTTCGCTTGCTTCGATGGTTCAATGGTCAATGATGGTGCTGATGGGTGCTTTGCTGTCGGCCTGTGATAAACAGCAGCCCGATGTTACGGAGCCGTCTTATGCACCACCCCTCGTCACCGGAGACATCCAGGCCGGCATCGAAAAACACATTGCCCAGCAGGAAACGCAAAACGATGGCTATTTCATCGTTCCTTTCGAAGGTGAACAGCTCAAACTCAAGCTGGTTCGCGTTCACATTGAATACCTCGCCTCACTCGCCCCGCAGCGCCACTTCGCCTGCGTGGATATGGCCAGTGACGACGGTGAATTTTATGACATCGATTTTTTCCTGAAGGGCGACCCCGGCTCGATGGTTGTGACCGAAACCACGGTCCACAAGCATAACGGCTGCCCCTATTACTTGTGGGAGCAAAATGAAGATAAAAACTGGGTTCGCACCCCGGTGGAAAATGCCGACCAGCAACTCCTCGGCGTGCTGACCGGCCAGGACGCCTTTGAGTTTCGCTACCAGGCCACGCTGCCCGCGATAACCGGTCCGGCGAAATGCTGGCTGCCGCTGGCCGCTTCGGATGAATTCCAGACGGTCGCCGTTAAATCTATCGACGTGCCGGGCAAACAGCAAACCCTGGTGGACAAAGCCCACGGCAACCAGATTTTATACTTGGAATTACTCCCTGAAGACAGCGGCAAACAACTGGAAATCGTTTACAACGTCGAGCGCAAGGAAAAAGGCGCTTATGCCGGTGACTCCGCCGAGGCCGCCCAATACCTCCAACCGGAAAGTAGGGTTCCGGCCAATGACGCCATCAAGACCAACGCTGAAAAAGCGGTGAAAGGCTGCGAGGGCGACTTGATGAAAGCCCGCGCCCTGTACGATTACGTCATGGATCAGATGCGTTACAAAAAGTTCGGCGACGGCTGGGGCCAGGGCGATGCCATCTTCGCTTGCGATTCCCGCTACGGCAACTGCACCGATTACCATGCCTACTTCATCGGCCTGGCCCGCGCCATCGGCATCCCCGCCCGATTCGCCATCGGCGTGGCGATTCCCTCCGAGCGGAACGACGGCGGCACCGACGGCTATCACTGCTGGGCCGAATTCTATGCCGACGGCAAATGGTGGCCCGTCGATATCAGCGAAGCCGATAAATTCAGTTCGCTCAGCATGTACTTCTTCGGCCACCATCCCGCCAACCGCTTTGAGTTCACTCGCGGCCGCGACCTGATAGTCGAACCAGGCCCCGCCTCAGGCCCCATCAACTTCCTTGCCTACCCGTTGTTGGAAATCGAAGGCAAACCCCAAAAAGTAAAAACCCTCTTCCTCTTCAAACGAACATCATGCAGTGACGCCCGGAATAGAACGAGTTAACCCAAGTTCCCGTTCTAAAAACCTTAGTGAAGATTCTGTCATTCCCGCGCAGGTGGCAATCCACGTGCGGCAGTTACGAATAAAAAAAGGAGCAAGCGTGTAAGCCGAGTTCTGTTCGCCGACATCGCTGCCGGCCGGCAGTCATTAATCTGGGCCGACGATTACTC
>CAZOCV010000218.1:0-5180 GCA_964578395.1 uncultured Pirellulales bacterium | reverse complement strand
GGCAGTTCAAAGCTGACGGCTTTGTCCAGGTGCGCATATACCTGATTTCGCATGACATTGCGAATTTCGCGGTCGGCCTGGTCTTCGAGGTTTTCCCCGATACGCGTGCGAAGTTCCGCTTCATCGGCAACACCCAGCCGGTCAAAAAACGCCTGATTGAGTTTGGCCGGAATACGGCGACGAATCGATTTGACCGCCAACGTCGCTTCGGCCTTCTTGCCCCGCCAGGCTTCTTCGTGATGGTCATCAGGGATGGTTGTCGCAACGGTTTTTGTTTCCCCAGGTTTGCTGCCTTTGAGCGTTTTGCCCATATTTTCAAACCATACGCCTAAAACACCCGCCGGTCCCACCCGAACGGGAAATTCTTCATCGGTCAACGGTTCTTCAACACCTTCGATCTTCAATGTGGCGCGGGCCATGACCACATCGTCTTCTTTGGCGCTTTCATCGGTGATGCTCTCGGTCGTACCATAACGGTTGAGCATTTCGCCCAGCGACTCTTCGATGCGCTCATCGGTCACTTCAAACATAGGCTTTTCGATGCGCAGCCCTTCCAGACTCGGCAGCTCAAACGTGGGCTTGACCTCCACTTCATAATCAAAACTGAAATCGCCGGTATCGGGCAATTCAATCTTGGCGGGATCGAAATCAGGTTCGCCAAGCAATTCGAAATCCTGACCGTCTTCGATTTGCTTCAGCGCGTCGGCCATCAAGCTCAGCTTGATTTGATCGCCGACTTCCTCACCGAAACGCTTTTCAATAAGCCGCCGAGGCGCCCGTCCCTTGCGAAAACCGGGAACCTGGGAGTCCTTCGTCAACTCGCTATATTTTTCCTCCAGCCGCTTGTCAATTTCCGTGCGGGGGATGGTAATAGCGATTTTTTTCTTCCAGGGGCCGCTGTCGGTTATGTTGACATCACACTGCAGCATGACCTCTTCGGGGGTTTCATCAGTAGAAAAATTAGTGGTTAACTCGTCTGTCATGGAAGGGTCTCCGATAGGTAAGGAAAAAGGCTCACGATCTCCGTTTTTCAGCCGGCGTCAGGGTCCGGCCGGGATCAAAACGTCGATCCTGAGCCTTCTCGACGCGACACGACCAACGCCAGGCGGCCGATCCGCCCGATCTCTCGCTGTCGCTAAAAGCGGGTGATGAGACTCGAACCCACGACATTCACGTTGGCAACGTGACGCTCTACCACTGAGCTACACCCGCGTGTATGTGATTACTATATCGCCGGAAAAGTGATTTTCAATATCTTTTTTCCTGATTTTTTCCCCGGTTAAGCGACTGACGCAGGTTTTCATATACAAAATCCACATCAGGCCAGTTATTGGATGCCCCTTTTGACTTATCTTTCATTTCAACCGTATAACGACAAACGCTGAGACTATCGCCCAGCGGCCGCCAGTTTGCATCATTGGTCGGCCCAAATATAACTACCCCAGGTATCCTCAATATGCCGGACAAATGACTCGGCCCACTGTCATTACCAATAAAACCAGCGGCACAACTTAGCACACACAGCAAATCTATCGTCTCAAGGTCTTTAATTACAGGCAGTTGCGCACTAAGCCGCGTGATTTGCTCCGGCATACGCTCCTGTTCGGCCGGCCCGACGACCATAACTACATCCCACCCTTCCTCGCATAAAACATGGGTCAGTTTTTCAAAATTTTTAATCGGCCAGCATTTCTCCTGCCCACCGCTGCCGGGATGTATAACTAGACAATTGGAGGGATTTACACTCAATTCACCCAAAATAGCCTCACCGGCCATCCTGTCAGTTGGCTTACAATGCAATTTTGCTTCTATAAACCCCTTTTTTTGCTGGGGTAAGGTATCATCAGGAAACTGGGCGAAAAATTCATTCAGATAAAATTCGGCCACATGACCGGGATAATTCTCCTCCGGACGTAGCGGCAGGGTCACGACCTCGCATGGCTGGCTCATATTAGCCGTAAAAATAAGATTCGCCTCAAACCACCCTTCCTTATCGGCCAATAAAGTCACTATCAGGCCATAGCGGCCGAATAAATTTATCAACGGATCACGATCCGGCAGGGAAAACCCGCCCGGCTCCGTAAACATCCGATGCAATTCCACGCGATCCAGGTCAAGCACTTGCTCATAAACGCTCCGCCCCCGCAAAATGCCGCCATATTGTTCGTGAGCCATTAAATCAATACTGCTGATATCCGGGATGGTTTTAATAAAATTCGCCAATGGCAAGGCTAAAAGCGTATCGCCCAACCCGCCCGGATGAATAATCAGCGCGCGGCGCTGGGCGGGCAAAAACGCCGTCATGGGGTCATCGGTAAATATGGTCATTTTTCGCGGCATATCAATTATACTGATATCTTAATTTTCTAATTTTCCGCTTTATCGATCCAGCCGCCGCCGAGGACGTATTGGTTGTCATCGTAAAAAACAGCCGCCTGGCCGGGCGTGATGGCGGCGATGGAGTCGGCAAAATCGACGCGGACGCCGGAAATAAAGGTTCCTGACACCTTTATTTCTGGCGTGACGGTGGCGGGGGCGCCGGCGTGGTTGTAGCGAATCTGGACGGTGGCGGCGAAAGGTTCGGCGGGCGGGTCGGTTAGCCAGTTCACCTGCGAGGCCCACAGCCGCCGCTGGTGCAATTCTTCGCGGCTGCCGAGGGTCACCGTATTTGTGGCGGCGTCCAGCCGGACAACATAAGCCGGTTCACCCAGGGCCACACCCAGTCCCCGCCGCTGGCCGATGGTGTAGCGAAAAATACCTTCATGTTCGCCCAGCACTTTGCCGGACGTATCCACTATCGGCCCCTTTTGCACCAATTCCGGGGCACGGCGGGCAATCAGGGCGGCGTAATCATCATCGGCAACGAAGCAAATCTCCTGCGATTCACCCTTTTCGTGCACTGGCAGGCTCATCTCAGCGGCCAAACGGCGAATCTGCTCCTTGGAGTAGTCACCGTTAGGCAGCAGCACGCGATTCAATACCTCGCGGTCCAGGCCAAAAAGTGCATAGGACTGGTCCTTTTCCCGGTTAGCCGCCCGGCAAAGCCGAACAGCCCCCCCCTCGCGGCTGATTCGAGCGTAATGTCCTGTAGCCAAATAAGTTATGCCTCGTTGACCGGCCCATCGAGCCAATTGGCCAAATTTCAGTTGGCAATTGCACATACAACATGGATTGGGAGTGCGGGCGCGGCGGTATTCATCTACAAAATAACGGATTATCTCCTCCATGTGCACCCGATAATCGACGATTTCCAGCTCGATATTCAGTTTTTCCGCTACAGCCTGGGCGTCGGCCTCATCGCGAGCGGCGCCATCCGGCCGGCGTGACTGCCCCAGCCGCATATACACCCCCCGCACCGCATAACCTGCCCGCACCAGCAGTCCCGCGGCGACACTGGAATCCACCCCCCCGCTCATAGCGACTAAAACTGTTTTTTCCGTTGCCATAGGCCATATTTTAATGACATTACCTTCGCCGCCCAATGGTATTATGGGTTTTTTAACAATTTATAAAATTATCCTTGACGTAGAAAATCGCACTGGATAATATATAGTTTGATAATCAGAAAGCGGAGATGAACCGACGAGAGAGAGCAACGTGCTTTTTCGTCGGTTTTTTTTATGGGACAAGGGTACTTTTTGAGGCATCGACTGGAGGTTGGATATGTTCAAAGTGCGAGCCTGTATGGTTGTGGGATTGGTGTTGTTCATTGGGGCAAATCTTTCGGCGGTGATTGTAACTTTCGACGATCTCCCGCGTCCAAATACCGGTGGATCTGGCGGCGGCAATCCCGTGCCCGCCGATTATGGCGACATTTATTGGGAGTGGGATGGCCTTTCAGGGCCGCATTATATGAGCGAACTGGATCGTCCCGATTATGGCCAGCCGGTTTCAGGCACACAATATATGTATAACTTCTCCGGCGACACCATGACCGAACCGATTGCCTTTTCGTTTCATGATGTGGACGCTCGTCTGACGGGCGCCTACCTCAATCGAGCCGCTCAAGACCAACCTAATCCCATCGAACATGTGCGTTTCGTGGGTTATAATGCCGCCAGCGAAGTAATTGCCACTTCCGCCTGGCTTGCTCTTACCGATATTCCGACCTGGCTGGCGGCGGGCGCGGCGTTTCAGCAGTCCGCCATCGCTCGTATCACCATTGACCGCGACATGACGGGTTATGGTAAATTCGGCGTGGATAATCTGACCTACGATATCATCCCGGAACCGGCAACCTTGCTGCTGCTGACCTTAGGCAGCGCCGTCCTGACGCGAAAACGCCGCGTGAACTGAGAACGACGGTCGTATTCATTATTCACAGGATAAAACAACAGGCGGGTGTTTATTGTAAAAACATCCGCCTGATTTTTTACGCGCGAGGGTATGGTCCCCAGACTACTGTCTCGTCAGCGCTGCTCCAATTCGGTTTTAATTTCGTGCAACAGATTGATGGCCTGGAGAGGAGTAAGGGAGTTGAGATCAAGGCCGCGAAGTTTTTGCAGCAGCGGGTCTTCACAAAGGTTATCAAAAAGAGTGGGTTCGGCGGGATGAGCCTTTTCCAGGCGGCCGCCGAGTTGCGGACGGTGGGCTTCGCGGGCAAAGTTGTTTTCCAGTTCGGCAAGGATTTCTTCACTGCGGCGCAGAACGGTTTTCGGAATGCCCGCCAGGCGAGCAACATGCACCCCGTAGCTTTTGTCGGTGCGGCCCGGCTCGATACGATGTAAAAAAACGACCTCATCCTTCCATTCGCGGACCGCGACGTTAAGGTTGATAACGTTGGCAAGCAGGTCTCCCAAAGCGGTAATCTCGTGGTAATGCGTGGCGAAGAGCGTTCGGCAGCCGATAGCGGTGGCAATGTGTTCGCTTATCGCCCAGGCCAGAGCCAGTCCGTCATAGGTGCTGGTGCCGCGGCCGACCTCATCAAGGATCACCAACGAACGGTTCGTGGCGTTATTAAGGATGTTGGCGGTTTCGGTCATCTCGACCATGAAGGTGGATTGGCCGCGGGTAAGTTCATCGCTGGCGCCGACGCGCGTGAAAATACGGTCCACCAGTCCGATACGGGCGGAGGCGGCCGGAATGTAGCCGCCCATCTGGGCCATCAGCACCAGCAAAGCCGTCTGGCGGATATAGGTGCTTTTGCCGCTCATATTGGGACCGGTAATAATCGCCAGCGA
>CAZOCV010000217.1:0-5408 GCA_964578395.1 uncultured Pirellulales bacterium | reverse complement strand
AGGAATTTTTAGGCCGTCCGGGTATTTTTTTCCCTTCAGCTATATATTTTTTCAGAACTGCTTCCTGTATCAGGTGGTCTCGTCCATATTTTTCCGAAAGAATTCTTCCTTCCAGGATCAATTGCCTAATTCTAGCCGGTGTTACTCCCAAAAAATCGGCCGCAGTTTCGGTGGTGTAGAGCTTGCTCATGTCAACTCGACGGCATAGGGATCGGTAACGGCCAGTTCGGTTATAAGTCCTTTTAAGGTAAGCCCTTGTGGTATTTCTCGCGGTTTTCCATTTACAGTGATGGTCATATCAACCTTTCCTTGGCGCTGTCAGTATAGGCCCTTACTGGCGGGAGGTCAATCATGGACGAAGCACCGATAATTGAACTTGCCTTGTTCGATGAGTAATTATATCATGTTTTCGTTTTCCCTTTTATAGAGAGGATCGAAATAAGGATGTCCCCCAAACAACGCGAAAGCATATTAAAGAAATGGCGCATCTCTGAACGGGAACTTACTGAAATCATTGCCATAAACCCAAGTATGCGCGGTCTGATGCTGGGATACGTAGCGGAATATAAACTGCGAAAAATGTTTTTTTCTGATCCCTGCTTTAAAGATGTTCTGAAGAAAGACGATCATGACCGGAGACATAAAGGCGATCTGACCGTAACATACAAAGACCGGGAATTCAAGATCGAATGTAAATCTCTTCAAACAAATAGTATCCGAAAAACAGAAAGCGGATATGAGGGGAAATATCAGTGCGATGCAAGCGACCGGCGAAAAATCAAAGTCGGCAGCAAATCGGTTGAGACAACCTGTCTTCTGGTCGGTGAATTCCACATCATTGCGGTCAACCTATTTGCTTTCGAGGACGAGTGGCGATTCGCTTTCGCACTGAATGATGATTTACCGAGGAGTGTTTATCAGAAATATCCTCCTTCTGTCCGTCGACGGCTTCTCGCAACGTTGATACCGATTTCGTGGCCTTTGAAACCACCGTATATTGAAAACCCAATTCCGCTTCTCGAACATCTACTAAGTCGTGCATGATATTGACCGAGTTTAGTTTGGACCGTGTAGCGCCAAGTTGGAAAACGAGAAAGTAGGAATGGTTTTTGCGAGCGTGAATCTGACTGATTACGCGGGTTACTCCCGGCTTGTTCCGGCGAACCATGACGAATAAATCCTTGGGATAAAAACCCAGGTGAACCATGTTCATAATGATTTCAACATGAGTCAGCCGTTGAATTCCGGCGCTGACTTCATCCTGGCATTTCACAATGAGAATGCCATTATGTTTCAGCACGCGTTTTGCCTCTATCGCAGCTCTTATGTAAAACTCAAGAACCGCGTCATGCCATTTTTTGTCCAGTTCCGGCGGTCGGTTCCCGTTTGAGTAATGCTCCCGGAAAGATGAATGCGTGCCGTTTCCCGCGAATGACTCGTCACAGCGATAAAGACCTTCCATATAGGGTGGATCAAGCACAACACAGTCGATCTCGCCGTTACGATAGGGGAGTTTGCGGCAGTCGATGCCGGTCTTGATATCCGTCGGAAGCAGTTGGTACTCATTTTTGGGAATGGTTTTCCAGAAAACACCTTTCCCGAAAGTTACATCGGCGACTTTTGCGCCGGGAGGAACATGAAGACGTAAAAGTTTTGGGAATACTTCGCTGTTGTCTCCTGTATATGCTGTAAGAACAAGTTCTGTTGTTGCTCTGCCGTCGGGAGATTTTCTCTTTGTTTTCATGCCAGATATTCTACAATAATCCTAACGCTTACGAAAGGAATTTTTAGGCCGTCCGGGTATTTTTTTCCCTTCAGCTATATATTTTTTCAGTACTGCTTCCTGAATCAGGTGGTCTCGTCCATATTTTTCTGAAAGAATTCTTCCTTCCAGGATCAATTGCCGAATCCTTGCCGGTGTTACTCCCAAAAATTCGGCCGCAGCTTCGGTGGTGTAGAGATTGGTCATGTCAACTCGACGGCGTAGGGGCCGGTAACGGCCAGATCGGCTATAAGTCCCTTTAAGGTAAGCCCTTGTGGTATTTCTCGCGGTTTTCCATTTACAGTAATGGTCATATCAACCTTTCCTTGGCGATGTCAGTATAGACTTCCTTTGGCAGCGGGTCAATCACTGACGACACAACAGAAGGCATAACTTATTGTTCCGCCGTTTCAGGTCGAAGGCGAATAAGAGTTATTTCGCGGGTGGTCCCCAGACGAAGGCGAGGCCCCCACAGGCCGCTGCCGGCAGAGACGGACATTAGGCTGCTGCCGCGGGTGATAACGGGGCGGCCATCGGCAAATTTCAGGCGGATGAGCCAGTTAAAAGGGAAAATTTGGCCGTGGTGTGTATGTCCTGAAAGCACCAGGTTTACCCCGGCTGCGGCCGCCTCATCCAGGCCTGTTGGCCTGTGAAACAGTAACACGTTGAAGCGCCGGGGATCGACGTGCAGTTTTTCGAGTTGTTCGGCTGCGAAAGAGGCACGTATGCTGTCGTCCAGGCCAAACAGAAAAATGCCGCGAAAAAAGGTTTTTTCGTTACGCAGCAGGCGTGCGCGGGTTTTCGCCAATGCCTCGGTGACGGCTGCTTCGCCGGCGTATTGTTCATGATTGCCGAAAGTGACGTAAACAGGTGCCTCAAAATCGTCCAATTGGCTAAGCGATTCCAGCATTTTCGGCGAAGAACTGTCGATGAGGTCGCCGGTGATGATAACCGCGTCGGGCCGGAGTTGGTTGGTGCGGTCGATGATATCGGCGAACGCAGCGGGACTGATGCTGCCGAGGTGGATATCGCTGAGGTGGGCGATGTCCAGCCGGACGGGAGCATCCACGGTAAGCACGCGGGTCGTGAGCTTGCGGGCGTGCACTGCGGCAAAGATGACCAGTACAACGACGACGAAAATGGTTAGCTGGGCCGCGGCGGGTTTGGACAGATGCGCCAGCGGGCGAACGACTTCCATCGCCAGCAGGCACCACAGGGCGATCCAGATGATGCCGAACCACTGCAAGGTCAAAAATCGCAGGGCCGCCGTGGCCTGGTTTTCAAAATAGCGTTCCAGAACCATCGCCCCCGGCAGCAACCCCGTCAGCGCCACCACCCCCAGCCAGAACAAGACGCCGCGCCGCACGTTCAGCCAGCCTGCCAGCCGGGCCAGCACGTACCCGTTTATCGTCAGGTAGATTCCCAGCATCACGGTTAAAAACGTTATCATTGCCGCCGGTGATCGCATATTTCTTAAACCTCTGTTTTTGCTATTGGCTTATTGTAGGCCCATAACCCGGCTCCGGCAAGGCGGTGGATTCACCAAAAGCGATTCGACAAGACCCTGCCTGAAAAGATTGGCTTTTAGGCGGTCGCTAAGGTATCCTGCTAAGCATTGACCATTTGGGAGTATGGGTATGGTTCGGAAACGGTTTGTGTTTTTTGTGATGATGGCGGGGTTGGGGTGGGTTTTTAATGCTTTCGGGGATGTGGTGTATCTCAAAAGCGGCGGCACGCTGGAAGGTACGCTGGTGGACGAAGGGGCCAATTATCGGGTGGAATTTCAGGGTAATGCGGTGGTGGTTCGCAAAGTCGATATTGACCGCATCGAACGCAAACCCATACCGGAGGCGGAATTTTTCGGGCGGCTGGCGGCGGCGGGCACAGATGCCGACCAATGTGTGCAAGCGGCCCAGTGGGCGTATGCCAGGGGACTGCAGCGGGAGTACGTGCTGGGGCTGCGGGCCGCGCTGCAGATTAATCGTCAGCACACCCAGGCCCGGCGATTGTTGCTGGAATTCTGCTACCGGCAGGAACAATTACCATTCAATGATAACGCCTTGCGCCGATTGCAGATGGATTTTGGTTTCGATTTTCAAACGCAGCGGACTGCGCATTATCGCATCGCCTGCAGTGGTTCGGAGATGTTCGCGGAAGTGACCGCGGAGTTACTGGAAAAAGTGTACGAGAAATTTGGCGAGTTTTTCCGACAGCGGGATTTCGACCCGGCGCCGATAACCGACCGGATGGAGGTGGTCCTGTTCCATACGCGGGAGCAGTTCGATGCCTGGGTGCTGGCCGCCATGCCGGAAATGCGCGGGGCCAATGGTTTTTATTCCACCAAGACGAACCGGGCGTATTTTTTCGATGCGTTTAATGAAGGTTCGTTTTCTCAGGCGCTGGAACAGTTACAGCAGCACGCCGAAAAAATCAAACAAACTCGGGAGCAGGTGAAAAATGCCCCTGCCGAAAGCACTTTTTCCGTAACGCATCAGGATGGCCGGCAGGAGCAGCGCACCCGTCAGCAGCTTATGGACGACCTGGACGGCCAGGAAAAGCAGCTTGCCGCCGAGCAGGAGCGCGTCCGGCATCATTACATGGGCCGGAATGTTTCGGTGACGGTGCATGAAGCGGTGCATCAACTGGCGTACAATTGCGGCATACACAGCCGATTTGCGGAAAATCCCAAGTGGATTATCGAGGGGCTGGCGGTTTATTTCGAAGCACCTACCGAGGCGTGGTGGGACGGCCCCGGCCAGGTGCATCCGCACCGCCTCAAGCATTTTAACGACGCCATGAACCAGCCCATCCGACTGGAGGAACTGCTCACCAACGACGCCCTGTTTAACGCCTCCGATCCGCGGGCGGATACGGCCTACGCTTCCGCCTGGGCGCTGTTTTATTACCTCGCCTGGCAGCAGCATGAAAACCTTTTTGATTACCTCTACGCCTTGTCGCTGCGGGTGTCGGCGCAGCCCTACGGCCGCGAGGAGCGTCTGACCGATTTTATTCGTTATTTCGGCAAGCTCGATTCGCTGGAGGTGCACTGGCGGCGGACGATGCAGGCCCTGGCTATTGCGCAGACCGCCGCTGCGGACGATTGACAACCGGCCGCCGGGGGGATAGTTTATAAGACCGTTCGATGGTTGCACTTACAAATATTTTTCAGGAGACGAAACGATGAAATGTGCCGTAATGATGATGGCGATGGTGTTGTTGGCGGCGGCGGGGTGCGAAAATCAGGATTTGGCCAACTGCCGCGAGGAATTATCGGCTACGCAGCAGCAGCTTTCTACTCAGAAGCAGGACATGGAAACCATGGTGGATTTGGCCATGAAGGCCGCCAAGGAATCTCAGCAACAGCTTGAAGCCGAACAAGCCCGCCATCAGGCCACACAGGACCAGCTTGTCCAGCTTCAAACCCAGACGCAGCAGGCTCAGGCATCCCAAAAGCAAATCGATACCCTGAAAGCCGAAAACGCTTCCCTCAAAGACAAACTGGCCCAATCCAAACAGATGATGTCGGCCGCTTCCGAGTTGATGAAGCAGCAGACCGAATCGCAAAAGGCCGAAATCGCCGCCCTGCGGGATGCCCATAACAAACTTACCGAAGAGTTACAAGCTCTCAAGGCCGTCCCCGCCCCGG
>CAZOCV010000216.1:2527-5414 GCA_964578395.1 uncultured Pirellulales bacterium | reverse complement strand
CCCGCGAACATTTGCGGGGGATCGTCGAACGGGATAGCGCGGCGCTGCTGGGATTGCGGAAAGAATAAAGTGTGAAGGGTGTGAAAAGCGTTTAGGCCATGCTCATGCGAGCGAGAGCATGGCATCCAGCGTCGTAGAAATGATGCGCGGGTTGGATGTGCACCTATGCTTCACCCAAACCGGATGTACCCAAACTAATGCAATTTATAATAATAGTATATAGAAAGGGTAAACATTGAAATTTCCTTTATTATCAGGAAAAGAGAATCAATATCCAAAAGATTTTATATGTCCGGTATGCAAAAAAAAGCGAGCTTGTGAACCACATACTTTCGTTTCGCTGACAGGCGGCGCCTATCTAATGGACAGAAAAGAAGATGCCGGCGGGGCATCGGATGAAATGGATGGTTTTCTACATCTATATTGGCATGGCGCACACGATGATGGTGAAGGAGATTATCGAGAAACCGGTGGAGTAATATCTCTTGTCGATAGGGTGCGGGGTGGCCAATATATTATTATCGCCTGTTCTACGGATTGCTTGCGGATATTGCTTAATCAATGTATTGATAAGCTTGAATCAGCTATGAAAAAAGCAAAACCGCTCAAAAAGAATGAGGGTTAAGAACACATAACATTTACCTCATAAATTATGTGCCCATGCTATGGAAAAATCGGCAATTAAAAATCAGCGTGCATCTGTAAATAAAATAACATATAAAAAGTATGAAAGTAAGTAAAGTATGATCCGCCTTAGGCGGAGTGTAAAGAGATTGAAATGTGTGAAGGGTGTGAAAAGCGTTTAGGCCACGCTCACGCGAGCGTGAGCATGGCACCCGGGTTCAACGGCCGGACGGGGTTGGACATAGGAAGTGAAAGACAAGCGATGCAAGGGGGTATTACGCTTGCCTGAGAGGGGTAAATTGCCGTATGGTGGCGGGGAGATGAAGTTATTGGAAGGCAAGGTGCGGCTATGGCGTTGTTGCGGGTGGACTATTCATCCTCGGCGTTAAAAGAGGGTGATTATAAGGATAAGCTCGAGGCGGCGCGGGTTTTTTGTGCTGCGCAGGGGTGGACGTTGGGGGTGCAGATCCATAACAGCACGGCGAAAAAAGAAATTAAAAAATTGGCCGCTACCGGCGTGCCGCTAAGCTGGCATGCTCCGGTATGCAGCGATTATATTATGAATCTCGCGGCGGCCGTGGATGCGCCGGCGGAGGAATCGCGGCAAAAAACCCTGAAGGTCATAAGGACGTATGGCGGCGAGGTGGCGGTGTTTCACGGGTTTCTTATGACGGATAAGCCGGTGTATAGTTTTAACGAGAAGCGTTCCTGGGCCAAATGCATGAAGCCGATTCAGCGCGAGGAGTTATGCCGGGAGGGGACGCCGTTATGCAATGATTTTTTCGGGCGGGCGGAATTCGCCACGCGGCTGGAGCGGGTGCGGGAGCGGTTGGCGCGATGGAATCAGGAAGATTCGCCGTTTGTCTGGGCGATTGAAAATGACTGTCCTTATCTGGGCGCGGGGATGCTTTTATCCGAGCATCTGGCGGCGGTGGCGGCGACGTTATGTCTGGATGTCAGCCATTTGTGGGTGGCGGCGCTGCTGTATGGGCGAGATTTTCATAGGGAGGTTGAAGCTATCGCGGCAACGGGACGGATAGCCTGTGTTCATTTACACGCGAATCCTTTAATTGCGGCCGCCCCGCTGAGTCAATACCGGGACGGCCATTGTCCGCTCCATACGCCGACTGAAATGGATCTGCCGCGCGTGGTGCGCCGGCTGCGCGACGGCGGCGTGATGCACTACGTTATTGAAACCGAAGACGCCAGTCTGGCGGACCTGCGGCTGCTGGCCGACTGGCTGGCATAGGCGGTTAACAGGGACATCTGGCTTGAAACGCCGTTGCCGCATATAATCGGGGCAAATATCAGGAGAATATTTATGAGAAGTTATGTACTGTTGCTGGCGGTGGTTTCAATGGCGGCGGGCTGCACGCCCAGCGTGCGGGTGGATGTGACGGGATACCGGGCGGCCAATCGGGCGTTTCCGTCCCCGGAAGAAGCCCAGACGGTGGCGATTGTGACCGCGACGGATCTGGGCGAAACCCTGCTGATGGACGAAGTGGCGGAAAAAGTTGACTGGCTGCTGCGGGAGCGGGGCTATAAGGTTACCACTAAGGATAGTGCGGTTTACCTGTTGGAATGCTGGTTTTCGATGGATCCGGGGCAGATGGTGGAGGAATACGAACGGCCGATCCGGCATGAAGTGGGGTATCATTATCATTCCGGGGGCTATAGCGGCTACCATTGGGCGACGGAGATACGCAGCGGCCGGACGTACGCGATACACTGCAAGCATTTGAATTTAACTCTTTATGATAAAGCAAGTTACGACGCTATTGAAGCCGAGGAGGCAGCAGAGGCGGACGATAAACAGATTAAGCAAATGGTCGAGGGGTCTGCCATTTGGCAGTGTACGGCCGGAACCTGCAACAGCGGGAGCGACCTGCGGTGGATTATGAACCACCTGCTGCTGGCGGCGTTTGAGGTGCTTGGAGAAGATACCGGCAAGCAGCGCTCGATTACCATTAAAGAGGATAATGAACGATTTGTGCAGTTGAGCGAGATAAAACCTTGAAAAAGTCGAAAATTCAGCGAAAAAACGGGAAAAAAATAAGGAAATTAGCTTCCGTTAGGTTGGGGGTTGAAAAAGATTGCCGGGGGCGTTAGAGTTTGCGGATTGGCCGGACGAAAAGCCCGGGGTTGTCCAGAGCGGCCCCACCAGGTTTCCGGTCGCGGCGAAGGCCGCCACTGGGGAATAGTGTAACGGTAGCACAAATGACTCTGGATCATTTAGTCGAGGTTCGAATCCTCGTTCCCCAGT
>CAZOCV010000216.1:0-2427 GCA_964578395.1 uncultured Pirellulales bacterium | reverse complement strand
GGCGGCGTTTTCTATCGCCTGGCGAACATGACTGGCGCCGAGCGGGCGTTTTTGATTGTTATTAAGCCGGGCATCGTTGGTTTCGCCGACGAGAGGATTAATGGAGCGGATATTTTCGTTGCCGGGCAGGGAAAGCATATAGTCGATGAGGCCGTCGGCGACGCGAAAAACGTTGAGGGTGCTGGTGAGCAGGATGGGCGTTTCCAGTTCGCCCAGTTCATTTAGCTGAGTATAGCCGACCAGCTTGCCGAAGCCGTTGCCGACATGAATGCCGCAGGGCACTTTTTTGGCAAACAAATTGTCGGAATGCGGCAGGATGGCGGTGACGCCGGTGCGGATGTCGTCACCTTCGATGAGGGTGCAATGGCCGACTCTAACGCCGGGGACATCGGTGATGGCGTTAAACCCGCCGGGCCGGAGAATCCCCACCTCGATGCCTAATTCTCTTGCTCGCAGACGATTAGAGCTTTGCTTATGATCCGACATGGTATCCTCCGCTGAGCAGATGAATGAGCCCATTATCAAAAAGATGGCGATCCAGACTGCTGGGTTGGCAGGTGTTTTCATGGCCGGATTGTAACTGAGTTCGGTTAGTGTTGTAAGCGCATAATGGCGGCGTTGCCATGAGGTTTTGCAAATTACAAATTGATTGTTAATTTGCATAAATCGCGATGATTATTTTGTAACATCATGTCTAAAAAAAACTTAAGGGATGCAGGATGAATCCGCGAAGGATGGGCGCGGCACGGTCAGGAGCGTTTGGGAACAGGAAGATTTAGTTCCTGTAGCACGCGTTGCATGTCCTGCCAGACGCGGCGGCGATTGTCGGGGGTGTAGGCGCGGAGCAGAAAAGCGGGGTGATACGTGGCAATAAGCCGGACAGGACCGGCGAGAGGGCCGGGCAGGTATTCGTGGGTTTTGCCGCGTAACTGGCCGATGGGCGTCTGCACACCCAGCAGGGTCTGGGCGGCATAAGCGCCGAGGGCGACGATAACATCGGGCTGAATGATTTCTATCTGGCGGTGCAGATAAGGCAGGCACGCGGCGATTTCGGTGGCGAGCGGATTGCGGTTTTCGGGAGGGCGGCACTTGAGGATGTTACCGATGAATACATCCTGCCGCGACAAGCCCATGGCCTCGATGATGCTGGTCAACAACTGGCCGGCGCGGCCGACAAAGGGACGGCCCTGCTCATCTTCAGTTTGGCCGGGGGCTTCGCCGACGAACATGATGCGGGCGTCGGGATTGCCTTCGCCGGGAACGAGGTTAAGGCGGGTTTTGAGGTTGGGGCATTGATGACAGGTTTTGAGTTCTTCGGCGAGTTCGGCCAGTAATTTGGCTTTTTTGGTTTTGCTCATACGCTCCTGCTGATTCTGGGCCGGGGGCGGGGTCGAGGCCGGAGTGGAAAGCGCCGGCGGCGGAACCGGCGGCGCGGTGCACGCACGACGGGCATCCACCGGCGGCATGGGCAGCCAGCGGCCGCCGAGGAGCAGTTCGCTTTCCAACTGGCCCCGCAGGCTGTCTATTATTCGCTGACGATTTATGGTCATGGGGAAACCGTATCTCCGGCCATTTTCTTTTCACCGTGAAACTGCATTTCATATAACTGGCGATACAGAGAACAGGTTTTCAGTAAATCGGCGTGTTTGCCGATGGCGATGATTTTTCCGGCGTCCATGACGGCGATACGGTCGGCGTTGATAATGGTGCTGAGGCGATGGGCGATGATAAAGGCGGTGCGCTGGCGAGCGAAATCGGTAAGGGCCTGATGAATTTTGGCTTCGCTGTCGGCGTCGATCTGGCTGGTGGCCTCGTCGAAAATCAAAATCGCCGGGTCGCAAAGAATGGCGCGGGCGATGGCTAACCGCTGCAACTGCCCGCCGGAAAGGGTTGCGCCCTGTTCGCCGATAAGGGTTTCGTAGCCGTTTTCCGTAGCTTCGATAAATTCGTGGGCGTAGGCCTGATGAGCGGCGGCCATAACTTCGTCGCGGGTGGCGTCGGGACGGCCATAGGCGATGTTGGCGGCGATGGTGTCGTGAAACACTACCGACTGTTGCGTCACAATGCCGATTTGCTGTCGCAGACTCGCCAGCGTCGCATGGGCGATGTTGACGCCGTCAATGCGAATGACGCCGGCGTCCGGCAGGAAAAATCGCGGAATCAGACTGGTTAATGTTGTTTTACCCGAGCCGTTAGGGCCGACGACGGCGATGGTTTCGCCGGCGCGAACGGTGAGGTTAATGTTGTCGAGGGTTTTGACGGGACTGCCGGGATAGGTGAAAGATACGCCTTCAAAGGTCAGAGTCTGGCGCAGGGGACTGAGCGTTACCGCGCCTTGGGCGTCCTTTTCGGCCGGCGTGTCGATAAGATTAAAAACCCGCTCGGCGGCGGCGTTGGCGGTTTGCAATTCGGTAAAAACTTTGGCCA
>CAZOCV010000215.1:0-5432 GCA_964578395.1 uncultured Pirellulales bacterium | reverse complement strand
GCGCTGTCCAGCTTCGCGCCGCCGGCGCCAACATCATCGGCGGCTGCTGCGGCACCACGCCGGAGCATATTACAGCCATGTGTAAAAGGCTCAATGGTTAAAAATATGGGATATATATCAAGGGTTGGGATCGATTATGAACATCCATATATTGATGTCAAGCGAGCATAGAGACAATATTGATAAATTAGTGCCGCGGTATATTTCTGTCTGGCTGATTTTTTGGGCGGGGATCGTGTTGGGGAGTTGCAGTGCAGCTTTTTCACAAGATACGCTTTTAGATAACCAGATGGCGTCGGTGCGGCAGTCGCAATTCAAAGTTGTTTGTCAAGAATCTTTAACAAAATCGACGTTGGAAGGATATGGTTACTATATCAATAAGGAGGGGTGGGCGGTCATTCCTGGAGATATTGGCGACGGGTTTGTTGAATTTACGGTAACGCACAACGACAAACGTCAATACGAATGCATCGATATTTATCACTGCGATAATGAACAATTTTTACTAATCCGTACGGATGCGACGGCCGATTCGATTACGCCCTTACGATTGCCAAAAATAGTGCCTGAGGTGGGGGATACTCTGTATGCAATATGGCCGCACCAACAAGCTCAGGAACAAGTAAAAGGGCGCCGCCTGGAAGCAGGGGCTTTTTTGTCCTCGCGCAAAGTTGATATTTCTCAAGTTTATGCCTCCATTCCGTTAGAAATCAAACAGATTGGCGCGTTGGCGGTAAATGATCATGGCGAAGTCCTGGGTGTTCTGACGCTTGAAGAAAT
The DNA here is from genome assembly GCA_964578395.1 of uncultured Pirellulales bacterium. Classification (GTDB taxonomy): domain Bacteria; phylum Planctomycetota; class Phycisphaerae; order Sedimentisphaerales; family SM23-30; genus JAFGBA01. The sequence goes on along the minus strand of CAZOCV010000215.1, from coordinate 4,652 downwards.
CAAGGGGATGTGTTTGACGCGTATGATGCCCGGTTATGTTATTCAGGAGGCAGTAGATAAAATTATTGCAGCGGGTTTTCCATCTAACAAGCCCTATGCCGTTGATAAGAAATCTGAAAAAGGTCAGACTCGGGTCAAGGTTGCGGCCCTGATGGATTTAGCTCAGAAACCGCGATTTCTGGAGCCTCAAAAACTATATGATAAAGTATGTCCCTGCGTAGCAACGGTGATTTATTATGATTTTTACGGGGAGGAACTGAGCCGATCATATGGCATATTGTTGCCTGATGGCCGAAACATTTCTATGCCAAGTCGTAATACGGCGGATTCTGTAAGAAGAGAGGAACTTCAAAAAAGATATGACGAGCAAAAAAACGTAAGCAATTCACGCCGCGACAGTGAGCGCTCGCGCGGCAGGGGAGCCTACTCCGGACGGGAAAATCAAGGCTACCGCGGCGGCCCTAGGCGTCGTTCTTCAGGATATGGCCGAGGGTCTTATGACAGGAACAGAGGCGGGAGTATAAGTACTTCACCATTGTCTGTTTCCGATCAATATCAGTACGATCGTAATGTGTCCACCCTGATCCTCCATCGCGACTCTTTACTGCAGGCGCATTATGTGGATGTAATATTTGATGGTGGTGAAGATTCGTATAGCGTTGAAGGCATCATGGGGGAAAACCCGCGTGAAGGCTGGGTTTTAGCCGTGCTTTCGGACCAACACATCATTAAGCAGAATATGACATTTCTCATGTCTCTTGAAGAGGAACCGTTTCTGGGTTGTATGTGTCCTGATTACGCCAAGCCGGACGAATGGATTGTTTTCAATGTTGAATTTGAAGCCATGGATTCCAAAAGAACATCACGTCGAACACCAGTGTCATCATCGCGATCAGGTTGGCTATTATCTTCTCCCGAAACTATACCTTTTGGCAGTTTGATATCGGATCCTTTCGGCAGAGTTTTCGGCGTCTGCAATAATGTTCGTGAGGGTAACAAGGTATTATTCACACCTTTGGCATCATGTAAAAGTGTACAACAAAGAGAAATTCAATCCATCAAGCAATGGAGGGAATTTAATCGCGGTTCTTCCGCGAGGTTGGCGGCAGCAGTGTTTCCGTCGGCCGTGAAGCGGGAGCCGACGGATTCGATATTGAAATCGCTGGGTGATGTTTTGTGTGAAGTCGTGGCCTACGACAGTCGCGGCGTCGTATTACGCAAGGGATCTGGTTTTATGATAAATGCCTTCGGGCATTGTATCACAAGCTTTTCTCTTTTGGAGGGTTCTGATCGGGTAACAGTGCGGTATCAGGGAAAGGATTATGAAAACACGTGTCTGGTCGCTTTTAACCGTGGTTGTGATATTGCTCAACTTGAATTCGATGTGGAGGCGGAGCAAGCGGCCTATCTTCCCCTGACAACCGGTTTGCTCTGGGGAGATCAGACGGTGTTCGTGGGAGGATATGTCAAAGGGATTATTCCCGCATTTTTATGTACGGAGATTACGCATGTGCATAAGCAAGTTTATAAGGGGCCTGATATCAGGAGATATGATACGGCTTATTTCTATGATACGGATGTATCTTTAGCGGATTATTATGCCGGGAGTCCGGTTCTTAATTTGCGGGGTGAGGTTGTCGGATGTGTCTGTTGGCGAAATAGTGGTCGCCAGGGAGTAATTACCTCGTCACGGGAAATATATCATCTGAAGCCATTATCATCTCCCAGAGAAATCAGCGAGGATATATGGGGTTTGAAGGCCGTGTGTGATTTTTCCAAGGCTTATCGTACACATATCCTAAAAACGGTATGGTTTTCCGCTGAAGGTAACAGGGCGTCTTCGAGAAGCGGAAATTCCCAGGAGCATTTACTTGCCAGCAAGCAGCAGAATTATAATAGTTATTTAGACAGCCTTGAAACCCAGGTTAAATATCGCCGGTCGCTGCGGTATCCCGGTGGAATTAATCTTAAGCCCGGCATATACGAGTTTTGCGGTCATCTGTTTACGGAAAATGAATTAGGCTTTGTGCTTCAGGAATGGGGCATAACGACTGCCGGGAGATTATCATCGTTGTCTTTGGAGGATTATATCTGGTCGGAATATTGCCGACAATTAGAACGATCGAGTCTGGGAAATAATATGTATCTTGACGATGTTTACAGCGATGGAACGGGATATGTGACTTGTCCTTTGTGTCGCGGACGGGGTTATCTGGTTTTTCGCGATGATCAATATATATATCCGGATCCGCCGGAGGTTAGCAACGCCTATCGCGGCGGGCGGTTGGATCAGACAGGAGAAAGCCAGTCTGTTGATCGGTTTATTCCTTTCGCTTATCCTTCTTCTCGAAAGCCCGGGACGCCTCAACTGAATGAACAGGAAAATAATAGTCGTTTTCGAAATGACGGAAGGATTCGTTCCGTTTCACTAAATACCAGGGATTATTATCCCTATGTGCAGATCGATTGTCCTGCGCAGTGCTGCCAGGGGAAAATTATCAGTCCTTCCGCGAGCCTGTTGCCATGGAAGGATAATCGTAACTGGCAGGAAACATGTGTTTTATTGTATCAACTTATCGAACCATGATTCAAGATTTCTTTTTATGGCTGAATGGGAGATTAAGCGGTTTTTGTCGTGGTAGATGAAGGCGTATGTATGCATTCATAGAAACGCCCATTGAAAGGATTAAGCGTGAAAAAAAGAGTGTTTATTAGCGCAATTTCATTCATCATCCTCATGGCGGTTAAAGAGACGTCGCAGGGGCAGGAGGGTTTGACTACGCTTGTCAAAGAAACCATGCCGGCCGTGGTTATTATCAAAACCTATGACATAAAAGGGGACGAACTCGGTCTGGGCAGCGGTTTTTTTATAAACGATGAGGGGCATATAATCACCAATCTGCATGTATTGCGGGGTGCGTCATCCGCGGAAGTATCTTTAGCGGACGGTAATACGTATGCGATCTCGGCCATTTTGGCGCAAAACACGAAGTGTGATCTGGTTATCGCGTCGGTAAAAATTCCCCAGTTGGATAAGGTGGATTTAAACCAGCAGCAACGCCGCATGGAAGAGGAATTGAAAAAAATTCTAACCGAGTTGGAGGTTAAAAACGAGGAACTCAGGCAGTTTAAGACTCAGGGATTGGATGAAAACGCCCGCAGCAAGCAATTGGAGATTGAAATGCTGGAAAAGCAGGTTGCGGCTAACGGTGAAGCGCGGAAAAAATTGATTGATGAATCCGTACGAATGCGACAGGCTACACCTTACCTGAAGCTTAAGACCGGGTTGCCCGAGGCCGCGGAGCAAATCTTTATCATTGGTGCGCCTCATGGCCTGGATAAGACCGTCAGCACCGGCATTGTATCCGCTTTGCGCGAAGAGGAATTAATGAAATCCGAAGAGACGGGCGAAGAAGCCGGGAAAATACACATTATCCAGACCGACGCCGCAATTTCACCCGGCTCCAGCGGCGGGCCGATGTTTAATCTTCAAGGTGAGGTGGTCGGCATCGCCACGTTTCAATTACGAGAAGGCCAGAATTTGAATTTTGCGGTTTCTTCGTTAGAGGCATTATCTTTGGAGCCATTAACAAAGCCGACGCCCTTATCCGAATGGACGTGGGGCAGTGAAATTTCCCAGGCGCAACCGTCCGGACCGGTTAATAAAATCGAAAAAGGTCAGGAGTGGGTGGTGTCTTTTTCCCAGCAACTTGAACGGGAGGTCATTTGGGATGGCCGTCGGTTAGCGCCACTGCAAAAGATTAAAAGGCAATATCGTAGTTTTCTAACTCGGCAAACCAGCCGCGGCGCTGTTCAATATCCTATTGCTCAGTTGTTTTCGCCGGGGTGCTATCTGTATGAAGGGCATGTTTTCAGTGCCAATGAATTATCATATATTCAGCCGGAATTAAAAACCACAATCACCAAGCAGGCCTCATTTGTATCTGATGCAACTGTCTTGGCGGAAACTAAAGATGGGTATTGTGTGATCAGATTTGAAATTGATAATTCCTGGGGGATCATTGAAAGTAAAAAAATTCCATTCGGAAGAGGGGAAGGCATTATCCAGAAAGATAAAATATATCGTCGGTTGAATTTTGTTCCAAGCGGTTTGAGTTTTTGGGTGACCATAGAGGGAGAGCCTGTCAAGGAAATAAAAGAGTACACCGTTGTGGCGTCGCCGGGGGAATACGCCGTCGAATCGATAATTATGCCTCAACCTCTTTCGGAGGAGGAGTACATATGGTCTGTCTATTGCCAGGGGCTGGAAGCGGATATGAATAACGACATGATGGTTGTCGAGAAGTGCACCCATTGCGATCGTGGTGCGATAACTTGTCCTTTATGCAAAGGGGAAGGTATTCTATTGGTTTATAATAACAGCGTGCTGGAAAAGACGGAATTGCAAGGCATGGCGATGACCACCGGCGTGAAAAGAATCAAGTGTCCACTGATGTGTCAGAAAGGCAAGATCGCCTGTCCGCATTGCGTATTAATTGAACGACCCCAGTACCGCGAGGATGTTAAAGACCGTTACTTGCAACGCTGGCAGACACCGGCGGCGCCTTCATCCGGCCATCGGCCGCAAGACGAAACAGGAAATGATTAGCCATGCCGCTGGTTGTCATCATTCTAATTGTGGCGTTTATTAT
>CAZOCV010000214.1:0-5476 GCA_964578395.1 uncultured Pirellulales bacterium | reverse complement strand
CCAGATTGGCATCGTTCCAGTTGGGCTGCTGGTTACTGGATATCCGGCGACTGCGTCCGTGCGGGATAAAACCCATCGGCCAAATCACATCATTAACTGAAAGTGCCACGGTCGGCGTCGTCTCCTCCCCATCGGTAATTTCCTGATAGTCTATCCAGAGGGCATCATTCATGTACGTTGCGGCATATTCATAACTCATATACCCATCACGCCCATCGTTCTGGGTGTTGCGAAAAATAAAACGTCCGCCGCCGGGATAGCTGGCATCATCCTGATAACCTGCCAGTATCACGCTGTGGCCATCAAAGACCTCCTCCGGCGGGAACATTCCGATGGTGTCATTCTTGTTCAGTTCGGCCTTTTTCGGCCAGCGAAAGCCGCCGCACACCGGCCAGTTACTATGCAGCACCTGCTTAATTTCCGTCATCTGCTCCGTGGTCAGGCCGGTTTGCGGGTCCCAGTGCTTTATCCAATTTATCCGTATATCCGGCCGGAGATTCTTCTTCGCGTTATCCATCGCCGCTGGTTGGGGTTGACGCTGGGAATCTGCCTTTTCCTGATAAGGCATATCTTCTTCCGGGCATATGCCGTATTTTTCGTAGCCGTGGTAAAGGTCGAGGAAAAAAGCGCCATCTCTTTCCCGGCCGGCGGCTCCATTGGCCGTCCAATTGAGAAACTCGACGCTGAATCGCACGCCGCGGCCGGTTCCGGCGGCCATGGCATACTCCAACGCCCCTGTTACGGCAAAGACCGAACAGGTATTGCGTTTCAACTGATTGCGCGGTCCCAATCCCCATTTAACAAAGTTTGGCCGCAAATCAACACTCGCGGGCAAAATACCTGAATTTACGACCAAAGAAGCATTGGCTTTTTTACTCATTTTCATAGGCTTATCCTTTTGTTTTTTTCATAAATTTCGCAGATATTAACCACGAAAGATATAAAAGGCCACAAAAAAGACTGACACTATTGTTCCCCATCGATTCAACCTTACGCAATGATAAGGTAATTCAGAAACTACTAAAAAATTGCGCTTTTCGGTGATTTATTTACGCAAAATGGCGTTATTTTGACCTATTTGCGGCTTTATACTAACCATTTCTTGCTATCAAAGACGCATGTATTATGGAGATTATATTTATGGATATCGAACATATCATTTTTTTAGGATGTATTGCCCTACTGATGTTATCTCAAGGCCTTTTCGCGCAGGAGCCACAAGTCAGCTATGATTATGACCAAGAGCAACTCAGGGCGGCTAATGCTTTTTTTGAACTGGTTATCGACCTGCAGGCGGGACACTTTACGATTATCGACACGTCGAAAAATCAACCGGCCCTGGACAATGCCCAATGGAAAGTAGGCGATCTTGTCTCCGGCGACCGCGAACTCCGGCATCAGTGGTTTCAGGGTCCGGTGGTAAGCCCTTTTGGTGAGGGAAGTTATATTCGTATCGAAAGCGAAAAAAGCGGCGGCGGCCGAATGATCTGGCAGGCGGATATTTATGAAAATCAGCCGGCTTTAATTCTGCGGGCGGGCTTTATGAATACCACGCCGGAACCGGTTTACGTGGGATATATCTCACCTCTGGAGGCGGGCGATATTTTCCCCGGCATGACTATTTCAGAAAATCTGGCTATGCTCGACGGCAACGGCGGCGGAGAACGTACCCATGTTATCCGTGACCATCACCTGCAATGTCGCAATAATGTCCTGGCGACCTTTGGGTCGGCGGAAAACCCCTGCGCCATCGTGGCCGGAGGCCTGACCTATACGGATTACGAAAAGTTCGCTACACTTCGAGATCCATGGTTTGAAAACCGACGAACCTTACTGGCCAAGGCTTTGGACGCACCGTTGCTTTGCTACCTGAACCTGCCTGATAACAAAAAAGATATCAGCCCGGCCGGTCCTTCCCTGGAATATGTGCAGGGACGAAGTTATGCTTATTCGATGGAAGCAGACTATCCCCAGGAATTAAAAACCATCGCTTTTCATCCGCGTGCGGTGATTCTTCAGGCCAGAGGTCTGGATCCGGCCAAAACTTACCAACTGGGTTTTTCCTGGTGGGATGAAAAGACCGGACGAGTGCAATCCGTGTATGCGCAGCCTACCAACGGTAAAGAAGAAAAAGATAAAGTCGCACTGGTCAAAAATCAGATGTTGCCGCAGTGGGGTCAGGGCAACCAGGGTCCTCAGCAGCTTACCGTAACCATTCCCAGAGAAACTTATACCGAAGGTGATGTTCGCTTTCTGTTTGAACTGGATGCCACGGATGAACATGTCGTCAACGCCGTGGTTAGCGAGGTGTGGCTGCGCGAAGTAAAGGCGGAAACGCCCCTCGACATTGCAGCTATCGCGCCCGGCAAACCTCAACCCGTCAGGGCGCTGCAGGCCGGCATTTATGCCCATGACAAGGTAGGCAAGCGCGTCGAGCCGACGGTGACCTACCTGCCGGACGATTTGTTCTACGTAGATGTCACCACAGGCTGTCCCTTTGCGTCACTGGAAAAATACGGCAAGGCCCTGCGCATTTTTCAGGGAGCATCGCCGAATGTGTATGATTTTCCGACGGTGTGCCTGTGGTATGCCATGCTGCATGTTTATGGCGGCGGGCCGGCGATCAATGATTCCCGCGGCGCCGTGGAGGAAATGCAGCGCATCAAAGACAGCGGCTTTTTGAAATACGCTCGTGCAGCCGTGCGGCTGGTCCCTGACCACTATGGCCACGACAATGAACAGGGCTGGTGGGATGAAAAACACTGGCAAATGTACGGCTGGGATCTCAGCATGTACGCTCCGGAAGATCAAGAAAATAAAGTGCCCCGGATGCACTATACCGAACCCTATGAAACCACCGCCAAGTGGGCCGGGGCCATTCGGGACCTCGGCGGCATTCCCCTGACCTATTTCCAGACGTGTTTTCGTTCAGAAGATTACGCCCACGCTCACCCCGAACACATGCTGTTCAACAAGGCCGTAGCGCCCATGCTCGATAGCCAGGGCAAACCGATGAACTTCGACCGGGAAAAGCACCATGTCTTCCAGAAGTCGTTTATGGTTTGGAGTTACGACTTCACCGATCCCGACTTTCTCCGGCACATGAAGGAAGTCTATTACAACCTGCGCAGCGGCGGCGTGCGCGGGCTGATGTTCGACTATCCTTATACGGGCTGGGCCGACGGCGGCGGCATGGAAGACGCCTACAGTACAGTGGGTGCCGCTTACCGCAATATTTTTTATATGGCCAAACACGGCCTGGGCGAGGATAGCTGGGTTCACGAACGTAACCTTGCCCGCGGCTCGGATATCACGCTGGGAATCGTGGACTCGCAGCGAACCTGGGACGACACCGATAAAATCACCGCGGAAATGGCCAGTTTTCCCGGCCTGCGCTGGTACAAGAACCGGGTAGTCGTCAATTACGACATGGACGCCAAAAATCTTCTCAAAACCACGCCCAACAACCGCGACGGCGTCCGCTCGCTGCTGACAGTATGTTACACCACATCGGGGCGATTGCTGCTGGGCAACAGTTTCGGACGGTTGAGCAAGGAAAATATTTATGATTTATCCCGCATCTATCCTTTCCACCGGACGCCGCAAAGCGCCCGGCCGGTCGATGCCTTCATCAGCACATATCCGCTCATTTATGATTTTAAGATTAATGACGCCTGGCATCAGGTGACGTTCTACAACGCGGCTCAGGAAGAAAAAGTCATGCAAACATCCATGTCCGGCCCGTTGCTGACGGGATCACTGGGCCTGGATAGCCGGAAAGAGTATTATGTCTATGATTTCTGGAATGATACCTTCGGCGGAAAACTGGCCGGTTCTCAAATGCTCACCCAGACCTTGCGGCCCGGCGAAAGCCGCATGCTCTCCGTCCGCGAGGTAATGAACCATCCGCAGGTGCTGAGCACCAACCGGCATATCATGCAGGGCTATGTCGATTTGCATGATGTGCGCTGGGACGACGAAACCCAAACCTTACGAGGCAAGGCGGATGTAGTTGGCGGCGAAACCTACCAAATTATCATCGCCCTGAACGGCCATCAAATCAAAAAAACGCTGGCGGGAACGGGAACGATATCCCTCTCCGACATTGAAGGAAACCCGCAACTGGCGGTTATCCGGCTTGATTCCGCTGATAATGCTTTGATAAACTGGTCCCTTGGCTTTTAATTATTCAAAATTATGCCCATGCAACTAACATATTTGGATATCGTCATATTTGTCCTCTTTTTTGCGGTGGTTATCAGCGTCAGTCTGTTTAAAAGCCGCAAGGAAGAAACCGGAGAGGATTATTTTCTTGCCGGCCGCGGTCTGGTCTGGCCGCTGATCGGTTTTTCCCTTATCGCAGCCAATATCTCCACCGAGCAATTCGTCGGCATGTCCGGTCAGGGTGCGTCAATGGGTTTGGCCGTGGCTTGCTATGAATGGCTTTCGGCAGTAACGCTGGTCATTGTCGCGTTATTATTTCTTCCCAAATTCCTCAGTAGCGGCATCTATACCATACCCGAATACCTTGAGTATCGCTATAACCCCGCGGCCCGTATCATTATGACAATTTACGTCATGCTCATTTATGTGCTGGTAGCCATTGCGGCGGTGGTGTATTCCGGTGGTCTGACGTTGCACACAATCTTCGACATGAAACTTACCCACGGCATCTGGCTCATTGGCTCCATCGCCGCGGTCTATACCATCTGGGGCGGGCTAAAAGCCGTTGCGTGGGCGGATTTATTTCAGGGAGCAGCCTTGATTATTGGCGGCGCGATCACCATGTTTCTTGGCTTTAAGGCAGTCGGCGGCCCGGCGTCGTTTTTCGAACATAACGCCAATAAGCTTCATGTCATCCTTCCCGCAAGCGATTCGACTATCCCCTGGACATCGCTTTTAGCGGGCATCTGGATTCCCTGTTTCTATTACTGGGGCCTCAATCAGTTCATCATGCAGCGAACCCTGGCGGCCAAGACACTCCGGCACGGTCAGTTCGGCATTCTGTTTGCCGCCGCACTCAAACTGCTCATCCCTTTTATTATCATTCTCCCCGGCATCATGGCGGCCCAGCTATACAGTGCAAAACTCACCGAAAATTCCGACGCCGCTTATCCCACGCTCATCCGGGAGCTGATTCCGATAGGCTTTCGCGGTTTTATCTTCGCGGCCGTTTGCGGCGCGGTTATCAGCTCTCTGGCCTCGATGCTCAATTCCGCCTCCACGCTCTTCAGCATAGACATCTATAAACGCCACATCAATCCTAAAGTTAAAGAGAAGTCCATCGTCTGGATAGGCCGTGCGGCAACACTGGTTTTTGTATTAATAGCCTGCGGTTTTATCGCTCCTCGCCTGGGGGATGAACGCTTAAAAGGCATTTGGAACTTCATGCAGTCATACCAGGGGTACGTAACACCGGGCATTCTGGCGGCGTTTGTGTTCGGCCTGGCTATCAAGCGTGCTCCTTCAGCCGCGG
>CAZOCV010000213.1:0-5495 GCA_964578395.1 uncultured Pirellulales bacterium | reverse complement strand
CCCGCGGCGCGGCCGGCCTGCATATCGTGGAGGTAGTCGCCTACCATGATGGTTTCGTCCGGTGACACATTCAGCAGCGCACACGCCCGCAGAACCGGGTCCGGCGCCGGTTTGGCCGCACTATCCTCGCGTGTCACCACCGCATCAAATTTTAAGTCGTGAAGTTCGCTTATCGTTTTCACGCTCGCGCGGCAATTTCGCGTAATTAATCCAACCTTGCGCCCCTCCGCCCGCAATCGCGTCAGCGTCTGTGCTGCGCCGGGATTGAGCTGCGACATCCGGGCCGCCTGCTCTTCGTGTCGGTCCAGCACCCGCTGGGCGTGTTCCCGCTGAGCCGGCGACATGCGCTCCATTTCCTCCAGAATGTACCCTTCGGCAATCCCCATCTCCGCCTTCATCGCGGCAAAATCCAGGCACGGAACCGTCAAGGTCCCATCCAGATCAAACAATACCGCTTTGATGGACGCCATATCCCGATTGTAAAAAAGTTTCCGGCCCCCGTCAACGCCCCCCTACCAACAAAAAGACGTCCCTCGTCATTACGGCAAGGGACATCGGCCTGCTTAAATCCTCTCATGTGCCCGGTCAGGCCTGCCAGGCAATTCATTGCTCTCTCATCCGCTCCCAGCTCTCAAATCGCCAGGCACGCTCAATCTTGATGAACAGAATGCCTGCAAAATTTTTCTAAAAGAAACCCGCGGGCAGGAGGCGTCCCGCGGGTTTTCGGCTTGCTTTCACAACCATCTCACCATCTCACCGAACGTCTCACCTGGTGCAAGCCTGCCAGGTTTTTCAAACTCCGTTTGCCAATCTTCACTGGCATTAAATTGTATGTCCCCCATCGATCAAAAGTCAATTTGTCCGCGCGGCCGCCGGCGCTATGCGATCCAACATTATTCCCGCCAAAATCAGTAATCTCAATACATCATAGTATGTATTGCGGCACTTCTTTTTTGCGGCAACGATTCGCTCGCCTCTATCACACATTCAAGCCGCAAGCGTGGCCGGAGGCAAAGGCCCAGTGAATGTTGTAGCCGCCCAGTTGCCCGGCGACGTCCATGACCTCACCAATAACGTAAAGGCCCGGCACATTTTTCGCCTCCATCGTCTTGGACGATAAAGCACGAGTATCGACACCGCCGATAGTGGTCTCGGCTTTTTCCAGACCCTCGGTTCCCGCCGGGCGGAACGGCCAATGATGCACCGACTGCGCGAACGCCTCCAGTTGTCCCCGGCTGCACTGCGCCAAAGGCGACGGCCCCAGATATCGCTCCGCCCACTTTTCCAACATGCGATGCGGCAGCCGCGCCGCCAGACATGAAACGGCTGTGGCCGCACCTGCCCGCTGTTTCTGTTCCCAGAGCATCGCCAGGACGTCGCAACCCGGCAGCCAATCAATGAAGATAATCTCGCCCGGCCGCCACGTGCACGATGCCTGAAGAATCGCCGGCCCGCTCAGCCCGCGATGAGTAAACAGCACCTGATCCCTGAATCTTTGCCCGGCGTGCGCGACCTCAGCCGTCAAGCTCACCCCTGTAAGGTCACTCAGTCGCGATTGATCCTCGGGACCAAACCGCAAAGGAACCAGCCCAGGCCGGGGAGTGATAATCGGCAATCCGAAAGATTCGGCAATCTGGTAGCCGATGCCGGTAGCCCCTGACTGCGGCCAGGCGACGCCGCCGGTAGCGATAACCAGTGCGGCCGCACGGCTAGGCCCGGAAAAATGTTCCACGTGGAACATTTTTGTCGAAAAGCGTACAGATTCAATGGACGTCTTCCAGCGGACCGCCACAAGTTCCTGGCGGAGAAGGGTTTCCAACATGGTGACCATTTGGGTAGCCGGGCCGGTGAGGAAAAGCCGGCCGTGGTCACGCTCTTCATAGGGGATTTTGTGGGTATCCAGGAGGTTGAGGGTATCCGCAACGGTCCAGCGGGCCAGGGCGGATGTGCAAAATCGGGGGTTTTGGCCGACGTAGTGGGTGGCGTCGCAATCGCGGTTGGCGAAGTTGCAGCGGCCGCCGCCAGAAATGGGCAGCTTGCCGCCAAGACGCTCCCGTCCTTCGATAATGAGCACCTTGCGGCCGCGACGGGCGGCGGTGAGGGCACACATCATGCCGGCCGGACCGCCGCCGAGAATTATGACATCGGCATCCATATTCATGGCGGAAAAGTAGCGGAAAACGCGAAAATTTGCAAGAAAACGGATGAAAACGGTGATTTTCCCGTTTTTTTTGCTATAATTAACCAGTTCCTGTTGCGGAAAGCTTTGGCGCAACTCTGTCATGCCCGCGAAAGCGGGTATCCAGACGGAAATACTGGATTCCCGCCTGCGCGGGAATGACAAAAATTCTTTTCCAAAACAGGAACTAACTATAATTATAGTTGAGGTAAGGCACATGCATGAGAAGAAGTCTGAGAATAGGCCGCCGCTGGCGGGGCAAAAACGGTTCAAGCTGATTGCATGTGAAATTTTCTGCCGGGAGGTGTGCCGGCTGGCGGCGGAATGCGAGCATATTATTGATGTGGAGTTTTTGCGCAAGGGGCTGCATGACGCCGGGCGGGAGGTTATGCGGACGGCGCTACAGGAGTGTATCGACCGGGCGGAGGAAAAAAACTACGATGCGATTCTGCTGGGGTATGGCCGGTGCAATGACGGCGTGGTGGGTTTGCGGGCACAGCGGACGGTGCTGGTCGTACCGCGACTGCATGATTGCATCGGGGCGTTTTTCGGGTCGCGGGCGGCGTATCAGGCGTATTTCGATACGCATCCGGGGACGTATTTCAAGACGACGGGCTGGACCGAACGCGACCAGTATGGCGATGACAGCGTGATGGTGCAATTGGGGCTGAACCAGACGTATGATGAGTATGTGGCCAAATACGGCAAGGACAACGCCGATTACCTGATGCAGGAGTTGGGCGATTGGGACAGGCATTATAAATACCTGACGTATATTGCCATGAATTCGCCGCTGGATGAAAAATATGCCGTGCTGGCTGAACAGCAAGCCAGGAAAAGGAATCTGCATTTCGAGTGCGTTCGCGGCGATTTGCGGCTGCTGGAAGCGCTGCTGGCGGGACGGTGGAACGCGGAGGAATTTCTGGCCGTGCCGCCGGGTTGGAAAATTATCAGCGATGATAGCGGCCGCGTTTTAGAAGCTGTTCAGGATGATTGCGATGAATGCCCCTGACGAGAGTCAGGTGTCGGCCATGCAGGACGCAGCGGAGCGCACACATATTCAACCCCGGATTTTCATCCGGGGGTATGGGAGCCGAACGCGGCGGCAAAAGTAACGCGGGCAGGATGCCTATGTTACAGACGCGGCACGAAATAACAATCGCGGGCAGGATGCCCGCGTCACGGGGGCATCAGGTCGGGGGTTACTTTTTGACGTTTTCTTCGGCCATCCAGTCGGACCACATGATGTGTCCGTACAGGGCGCCCCAGCTTCCATCGGACTGGCGGTCGGCGGCCAAATGCACGCTATGGAGGTAAACCTTGCCATCGGGCGATTTAGCGGCAACCTGGGTGGTCATAAAGCGCGTGATGCGGTGGCGGAGGGCAGTATGGGTGGTATCGGTCCATTCCACCACGCTTTCTTCCTTCCATGCGGCCGCGGGCAAAGTGATGCGCAGCGGCTTGGCGCCGTCAACTTTTTCTTTGACAATGTCTTCCACCTTGCGGCGCAAGGCATCGGCATCATCGCCGGCATATTTATCCGGGGCCAGATAGGTTCGCTTGGCGCGAACGGCGCGGTTTTCCTGATCGGCTTTTTCGATCTGGGCAAGTTTGTCACGGAGCGCGGCCAGTTTGGCGTCATCGGGCTGCACGGTGGAGGCAAAACGCTTTAAGGCCTCCTGCAAAGGTTCGACATCGCGCTGCATGACAATATTGGGGGTTTTGGATTCGTCCGTCCGCCAGCCGGTGTCCTGATTAAGATAACCGAGCACGCGGTCAAATTCTTTTTCCAAATCTCCCGAAACCAGCGCCCGGCTCTGGCGCAGGGATTCAGGCATCTCCTGAAGTTTTTGCTGCATGTCCTTTTCCAACTGGACCAGTTGCGCGGTTTTGCCAAGGGGGAACTGGGCTTTCTCATACTCCCCCCAGAGCGCCTTGGCTTCTTCAAGGAGCGCAGCGCGGCGGTTGATTTCATCTTCGCCGAAGGTCGCGCCCACGATGAGATATTTATCACTGCCGGCGCCGACATCGGCATACTGGCGCAGCTTTCCGACCCAGGGGCCGCAAGCCAGTTCCTGCTGGGCGCGGGTTTCGCCTTCATTGTAAATCGTGAGATAACCGGTCAGCTGCTGTTCGAGGTACTTCAGTTCCTGCGTTTTGCCATAGGGAAAATCGGTATTCTTGTACGTCGCCATCAGTTCATTGGCCTGAGCATAGGCCTGGCGGCATTTCTGCTTGACGTCTTCTTCCGCGGTATTGAACGAAGACCCCATCAGCAGGTACTGATCGCTCTTATAGTCGAAGAAAGGAGAGAATTTAGCCATCCATTCCTTCGACTGGGCCTGGCATTTTTCCTGCTTTTGTGCTTCGGCGGCGGCAGCAGCGGCGGCAGTGGATTCAGCCTGCGTATATTTTTCGCCTACGGCCGCAAGGCGCTCCGTCGCGGCTTTCATCTGCGCGTTGTCGGCGGGTATATTTTTGGCGTAACGCTGCTGAATTTCATCCATCGCTTTTTGCGCTTCACTTAATTTACGTTTGGCCGATTGCAGTTGATTTTTTTCCAGCGCGGATTCGACGGCGTCCAGCGCCTGGTTCATTTTATCCAGGCGCGAGGTAACCGTATTGGGCAGACCCGAAGCAGCGGCGGCGCCAGATGACGAGGGAGGCGTTTTATCCTTATCCTTGTCCTCCTCCGTTGGGGCCGGCTTCTCCGCGGCACTTTCGCCGAGGGGATGACCGAGGCGTTTTTCCAGCTTTACGCCAAGATCGGTAAGCTGTTTTTCCAGGGCGGGAATTTTGTCATTATTCGGAGTTGCGGCCTTGAGTTGATTGAGCACCTCGCGGGCCTGGAGCCATTCCGTTTCCGCGCGGGTCGGCGAGGTGGAAATATTTCGCTGAATGCTGGAAATTTTTCGAGTTAATTCTTTAATCTGCTCGGCGGCGTCATCGGCCAGCACTGGTGCGGCCAGCCACGCCACAGAGGTCAATAAAGCACCCATAACAACCGAAGCGAACCATTGGTTATTCCTGCTGCACATACATACCTCCTGTTTTTTAGAGATGTAAAACAGACAAACACTTCATGTGCCTGATACAAACTTCCGTACAGTTGCGTGGCGCGGGTTTGCGACCACGTTCCGGCGCAAATAACATTATATCAAAAATTAAAAAGCAAATATCAAAATGAAAATTCAAAATCAAAAAGCCAATCGTTGACTATATGTCCCGAATACTCATGCGGTCGGTTGGAAACGCCGAATCCGGATTTTATAACAGTATTGCTCTTTTTGAAGTTTAATTTGTCATTTTACATTTT
>CAZOCV010000212.1:1452-5545 GCA_964578395.1 uncultured Pirellulales bacterium | reverse complement strand
GTGTTATTCATGGTCATGCAGGTTTCCCAGTCGTAATCCACGCCGGTGGGAGGTATGTACTGTTCCGGCGTGATAAAATCGCACTTGAGGTTGCGCAGCAATCGGTTATTCATAATGATTCCCGGCTGCAAATCCATCAGCGGAATGAACATATTGGCCCGTTCGGGGGTCATATCCCATTCGGAATCCCACCAGATAATAGACACCTTGCCGTAATTGCTGAGGATTTCCTTCACTTGCGGCACGGCGATGGTGCGGAGGTATTCATCCATATCTCCCTTGTGTGCCGGATCCCATTCTCTTTTACTGGCCGAAGCCCCGCCGGGATGCACCCAGTCCTGCGCCTGCGAATAGTAAAAGCCGTAGGGCAGGTCGTGCTTCTGGCAGGCTTCGGCGAACGGTTTGATGAGGTCCTTGCCGTACGGCGTGGCATCGACCATATCCCAGTCGGTGACCTTGGAGTCGAACAGGGCGAAACCCTCATGGTGTTTGGTGGTGATGACGGTATATTTCATGCCGGCTTCCTTGGCCAGCAGCACCCACTTCTCCGGGTCGTATTTGGTGGGATTGAACTGCTTGGAAAATTCTCGGTATTCGGCAATCGGAATCTTGTAGTCCCACATGGTCCAACTGACAATTTTCGGTGTCCGTTGGCCTTGATAAGTGCCATCCATCACCGCATAGATGCCCCAGTGGATGAACATCCCGAACTTGGCGTCCTTCCACCATTTCATGCGGGCCTCGTGTTGGGCGGGTGTCTCATCGACCGGCGGCCACAACTGCGGCGGCACCTCTTCCTCGGCCGCCAGGGGTCGATTCAGCCATAATGCGGCCAGGATCAGCGCTGTGGTGATAAACTTGCCCCATGAGGTTGTCTTGGCGGTCATTATTTGCCTCCGATACATTAAGGTTACAGGTTCCAGTGCCAAATATGTACTTTATAGCCATTTTTAAAGGCTTGGACAAGAATTATTTTATAAGAACATAACTTTAGCTAAATACTGATATAATATAATATCTGCTATACTAAATATATGTATCTTTATGCATGATTATGTACTTTTGCATTATCAAGCTTCGTCTGTAGCCATTCCCTGCTTGTTGTATCGAAGCGTCCCCGCTTGTGATTTTAAGTGGCTTGGGCGTCTCGCCCAAGATTCTAAATGGCATGGCCATCTCGCCATGTTAGCAAAATCTCAATCGGGGAAAGTTGAGCTGCGCCGGTTGCTGCTTCAGGGCAGCGCAAGCGTGCTTTCGCTTGTGAGGGTCTTTCACAGAAAACCCCCGTGCGGCCTCGCTTTTGTTGGCTGCTGCTTCCTGGGCGATACATGAAAAATGTGGCACAAGTTTTTCTGCTTGTATAGAATACGATGATAACGCCAGGCGATAATGCGAAATTAATTTGAAAAACCGACGGATAACGTCTGCCGGCAGGCTGAGAAAAGAAATCATTATTCCCAGATGTATCCGAGGGTCTTACGATTTTAAACCTCAGGAACCCTAAAAATGCCTCACATCAGTCACGTTGATATTTTCAAAGCGGATATTGAGTGTATTGCGGCTTATAAAATCGCTCTGCTCGAAATGAATTGGTCAAAAAGCGTATTTATTCGCATCACCGCCGAGGATGGCCCTGGGATTATAAACGGTGGTATTCATGCTCAAGCCCCTGGCCCTGCAAAAACATATCCTGAGATTATGTTGTTCATTCCCGCTAAAAAAGGAAAATTTATGCATTTCGATGCGGTTTATAGTTTGGTTGTGATAGCGTTTTTATGCCTGGTCCGTTGGTCTGCCGCGGCGGCATCTTCCGAATCCGCCATTCCGGCCGCCGCCGATACCGCCCTCGACACGTTTGCTTCCCTGCGCACGGAGTTTCAGAAACTGACGGAATCATCTGCCATTGCGTCGATCTCCGTAGCCGTTTCACGCAACGAGCAGATTATTTGGGAAGAGGCGTTCGGCTGGGCGAACCGTGAAAAAAACATTAAAGCGGCCCCCCAAACGATTTATTCCCTGGCGTCGCTGACCAAGCCGCCTACAGCTACGGCCATTATGATTCTGGCCGAAAGAAACTTGCTTGATATCGATAAGCCGGCCAATGATTACCTCGACGATGCCCGTATCCGGGACGACCGGGGGCTGGCCGATAAAGTGACGCTGCGCCATTTGTTGAATCATACGTCGGGCCTGCCGACGTATTGCCGATTTTTCTATGAAAACGATTCAGAACCCGCCCCGGACATCCACAAAGCCATCCGCGATTATGCGTTTCTGGCCAATGGGCCGGGAGAGGCGTGGGACTATTGCAACCTGGGCTACGGCATTCTCGAACATATTATTGCCAACGTGTCCGGAATGACCTATGAAGCGTTTATGGAAAAGGAAATTTTTCAGCCGCTGGGCATGGCTCATTCCGCCATCGGTGCGCCGAATTTTCCTGAACGCATCGCGCAGCGCTATGATGATAAACAAAAACCCATTATCAATTACGATTTTGAACATCGCGGCGGTTCCGCCATGTACGCTTCCGCGCACGACATGTTGCGCTTCGGTATGTTTCATCTGAAAACCCGCCTTCCGGACCAGCGCCGCATTTTGACGGATGTTTCCCTCGACGCCATGCAAAACAAAGACCCGGCTCATCCTTCCGTCGGCCCCATCGGCCTGGGTTGGAAAATCACGCACGAACATGGTATGCGTACGCTTTCACATACCGGGCAAATGCCCGGCGTCAGCACCATGATAAAGCTCGTGCCGGCCGAAAATATCGCCGTAGTGGTTCTGGCCAATACCTCAGACGCCCGAATTTACAATCTGCCGGATAAAATTCTGGCCGCCATGCCGGAGGCATTTCAAAAGTCCTCCGTTGCTGAAGTATCTTTGCCGGTTCCCTGCCCGACCGCCTGGGAAGGCCATATTCATACCTCCACCGGTGATATCGCCCTGGACGTTATCGTCTATTCCGGGGTACGCATTGAGGTGAGCTTGAATCATCAGGATAGAAAACCCATGCATCATATTACGGCACGAGCAAATGAGCTTCTTGGTTATTGCGACCTGATGCTCGACCATCCCGACATTCACAACCGGCCGCACGTGCTTTATCTGAAATTATTTTATGATGGCGGCGATGCGTGGGATGGTTACGCCTACGCCCAATCGCCGGCATTTGCGCTGCCTTACCGGGTGACCTTGAAAAAGACGCCTTTGGATAAGAGCCTCTTCGCCGAACCCGCCCGGCGGTAAAACCCGTTGGAATCGCGAAAAATGCAAGGATGGTACAATCCGCCGCAGGGGCGAGACAGGGGCGGGATTGTTGTTACCTCTTGTTATTAAATGAGTTGTGCGCGAGCGATTTCATTCCGGCCAATAATTTTAATAGGCATTTTTTGTTTCGCACCGATGAAAAGGTTATAATCTTAATATTGGGTACAGGTGTATTTACCACCGCGCGAGGCAGGCATAGACATGCGGCAGTTATTTCGAGTGATAGGACAATGGGGTCATCGGAAAATTTCAGATAAACAAAACAAGGTAAGGCAATCATGAAGTATTTATTGGCAGGCGCGCTTATTGGATTTCTGGCGGCGATAGCGCTGGTGCTTGTGCCCAGGCTGCTTCGTCGCGGGAAGAACCGTCTCTCCAAACCGACCATCGACACCATCATCGAGCATGTCAAAGCCGTGGGCGAACTGACGGTGCTGAGGGTGGTGACCAAGGAAATCGTAACGGCGAAAGACCACTGGGCCGGAGAATGGGGCAAGAAGTATCTGGAGTGGTTCTGGGGATCGACGAAGATGGCCCTGATTCTGGAGTTTGAAATTGACTACCGCTTCAACCTTCGGGATCCGGCCTTTACCATAGAAGAAGAAGGCCTCGGCGTTTTCCATATGATGATGCCCCGATGCAGGTATGGAACGCGCATAACCAAAGTAAGTTTCTACGACGAAAAAGTGGGCAAACTTCTGGACTGGCTGCTCCCCAGTTTTATCAATCCTTTTGGAGGCAGCAGCGAGGAGAATAAAAACCGCCTCATCGTGGAAGCCATCCAGCAGGCGGAATCGCTGGCCGGTAAAATGGAGGAGCGGCT
>CAZOCV010000212.1:0-1352 GCA_964578395.1 uncultured Pirellulales bacterium | reverse complement strand
GCCTGCCCTATCTTCCGGACCGCGTCCTTGCGAACCTGAATCAGCGGTTCGATAATCTTGTAGCCGAACGCCTCCTGGGGGTCGATGCCCAACTGCTGGAAAACATTGTGCTGCCGCTTGATGCCGGCGACGGTTTCATCCACGTCGGTCAGAATCGTCCCCTGCAAAAGGTGCCTGGCACCGCTGTTTCGCACCAGGCGGCCGAATACGTGGCGATAAAAAGTTTGCGTAATCGCTTCGCGTTTTTCTTCCGGGTCCGTAACGCCTTTCAGTGCGGCGAAAAATTCTTTCCGGGCATCGACGATTTCGACGTCCACGCCCAATTGATGAAAGAAGGCCGCCACTTGCTGTGCCTCTCCCTGGCGCATCAGGCCGTTTTCAATGAAAACCGTTTTCAGTTGTTTTCCCAGCGCGCGATGTCCCAGCATGGTGACCGTCGAAGAATCCACGCCGCCGGAAAGAGCGTTGATGGCCGTTCCTTCTCCAACAACGTCTCTGATGTCGCGTACTTTTTCCTGGATGAATTGCTCGGTGTTAAGCTGTTGGACCGTAATCTCTTTAATCATCTGGAGAACTCCTTTAGCGTCCGGGTTATACTATTTTGCGCATTCAAACCCGCCGCCGTCTCTGGGCGACGGGTGATTTTCTGGTCGGCCTGGCGATTCTCTGGTGCGCCTGGGGCGGCTAAATCAGGTGAAATTCCGTTTGTCGTCCGGCGAGCAGACGGCATTTGCCCTGGCCGTCCACGCACACGTCCTGTTCGATACTCAGCCGAACCATGTCGCGCTGCCAGGAAGGCACAGGCCCTTCGCTGCACAGTTCCATCGAGAAACAGGTATTGGGCAGGAGTTTCACCTCGCCGCGGCCGCCGGTGTCTTTTTGTTCCCACGGCAGACCGATAAGCGGGCCGGGTTCGTGCAGCAGGCGACCCAGGCTGTGCGAATAGATTTTGGCGCCCTGAATCTTGTCCTTTTCCGCGCGCTGGAGCATTCGGGCGAGAAGTTCATTGCCGCTGAGGCCCTGGCCGTGCGTCATAACGTCCATGAAAATATCCTGCAGGCGGTTGCCCTGAGCCATAATGGCCTTGAGTTCGTCGGGAGCGTCCGTCTCGCCGGGGCGGCGGACATAGGCCCATTCCTGATTGTCGCTGTTATAGCGAAGGTACTTAATGCCCACGTCGCAGTGGATGGCGTCGCCCGGACGGATGACCATGTCCTGCGGGCCGAATTTTTCTTCATCCTGCTTGGAGCGGATGCGGCGAAAATAAGGCAAAAACGACAGGTCCAGCCCCAGCGCTACCGCCCGGTCCCAGTAAATCCAGCGCAGGTCGGTAATCAGCGTCTTATCCGGCT
>CAZOCV010000211.1:0-5644 GCA_964578395.1 uncultured Pirellulales bacterium | reverse complement strand
GTATGGTGAGATCGGTTCGCCACAGGGGCAGGTCCATAGTTCGGTGCTGTGCGATTACCTCCAGTATGCCGGAACGCAAATCGCCGCTTAGCGCCTCGCCGAGAATCACCGCCGCCTTGCACATTCGACGCGGCGTACAGGCCTCATTGTACCAGTTATTGGAACACAGGTAGCGGTGCTCGACCCAATTACGCGCCCCCTTCAGTGCTGTCTGCTGGGCCTGAACCGCCAGCGGATCCTCATCGCCTTTTATCGCCCAATAAAGGGCCAACTCCTCCAGTCGGATAAGATGTATCTCCGGCCGCCATCCGGCAAGGCTCGGATCGACATAATCGATGTCGGACCAGGCGCCCTCAGGCGTTTGTGTTTGCAGGTAAGTCTGGATCGTTTCGGGTTGGGGACATTCCTCTCGCAAAAGAATAGTGCGATAACGCTCCAGTACGGTTCGCATCATCTCGACGTCGTCAGCGGCTCCGGCAGAACCCGACAGCGTCAACATTAATACTAATAAAACGGCCCTTAATCGCATGAATATAACCTTTATCGTTATAGGACTATGGCATTTTCCTGGATTTTATCTTTTCGTTCATAAGAGTGAACAACCTGTATTTTATAGGCATTTTACCTAAGCTGCCAAAACTAAAGCTAATTTGGTTTCACAAAAAACGTTACCGGGACTTCCTGCATCCTCTATAATAACAACAACTTATAAACTTTTCTTGTTTTTTTCCGATTTTTTGTATAAAATTGCTGTTGAAGGGCTATTTACATATGGCCCTTTGCTCTTTTTGGCAGGGGAATATTGCATTATCGAGACGGCTATGACGGAAAAACAGGATAATCAGTTTTTCGACAATGCTGAGCTGGAAAGCTACATTTCCCTGTTAACGGCTCATCAACATCGGGTCTATAACTATATCGTCAGCCGCGTACCGCGAAAATCAGACGCTGACGACATCATGCAGGAAACCAACCTGACGATGTGGAGAAAGTTTGGTGAGTTCAAAAAGGGGACGGATTTCCGGGCCTGGGGGTTTTCCATCGCTCATTATTGTATTATGAATTTTCGCAAAAAAAACAAAAATAACTGTTTGCACCTTAGCGATGAAGCCATCCAGGCCATTGATGATAATCCCAAAAATAATCATCATGATAACGAAGAGCGGATTGTGGCATTAAAACAATGCGTCAAGAAACTGAATAAATCCCATCAGCAGTTGCTTTTAATGCGCTATCATCAGGAAACGCCGGCGAAGATTATCGCCACGCGCGTGGGCAAAAGCATTCCCTATGTTTACAAGACGCTGGCGAAAATCCACGAATTTTTGCTGCAATGTGTTCATCGAAACCTGGGTATTGAACCCGCTGAGTCTGAAGCGATATGAACCGTTTTCAAAGAATAAGTGAATTAATTATTCTTTCCCTGGAAGAAACCATCAGTGAAGAGCAAGTCGCTGAGCTGAGCGACTATATCGCTCATGATCCCCAGGCCCGTGATTACTATCTTGAGTATGTTGATATCCATGCCAGCCTCTGCCAGACGGTGGATTTGGTAGAACTGGTCTATCCGAATTCTGATTCTGAAAATATCCTCTATGACGTGGTCAAAAAGGATTTAACGTATTCCGCCCTTCGTCAGGATTTGATAGAGGCGGAGGTTTTGCGGGAAAAAACACGCTCCCTGGCGGAGGAAACCCTGGCAAAATACCTGGAGGATCAGCAAAGCCGGCAGGCCGCCGAGATTCAGGTAAAACAACCCGCCAAAACGTCGGCGCTCAAAATCTATTCTTTTCTGTTAAAAACCGCCGCGGTATTGATATTCGTGCTGGCGTTGTTATTCGTGAATACCTTATTAAAGCGGGAAGCATCCAGGCCGCAGGTTGTTGCTACCCTGACGGAAACGGTCAATGCGAAATGGGATAATGCGGAAAACGACTATGCCCCGGGAACCTTGTTTTACACCGATGATACCCCTTTGCATCTGACGGAGGGGCTGGTTAAAATTAAGTTTAATCAGGGGTCGGAAGTCATTGTCTCGGCTCCGTCTGAATTTAATTTCATCTCCGCCAGTAGAATGCATTTGGAAAAGGGCCGTTTGTGCGCCAAGGTCCCTCCCCACGGCAGCGGTTTTACCGTTCATGCTCCGGGGTGCAGCATTATTGATTTAGGCACGGAATTCGGCGTAATCGCCGTATCCGAGGGTTTATCCGAAGCACATGTTCTCGATGGAATGGTGGAACTGCAGGAAGATAATAACGGGGACAAACGCATTTCTCAGCGCCTTGTTAATGGACAAGTAGGTTCGTTCAGCCGCGCCAGTAAAATTCACGTTGAATCTCGCGCCGCTCAGCCCACGGCGTTTGTTCGGGAAATGCCCCAGGAAGAAACCATTTCGGTTCCCGGGCGGATTCTTGACTTGGCGGACGTCGTCGGCGGTGGTAATGGATTTGGCACGGGCCGGCGCGATTTCGGCCTGAATCCGTTGAGCGGCGCCTTCGAGCAAATACACCATGATGTCCGGGAAGGCGCGGGGAAATACCTTTCTACGCCGCATATACCTTATATTGATGGCGTTTTTGTGCCCAACGGAGAATCCGGACTGATTCAGATCAGCTCTGAAGGGCGCCTCTTTGACGAATGCCCCAGAACCAGCAATACCTTTTCGGCCGGCATCATAAACGCTGCTGCTAATCCTGTTTCCATGTTGAACGGCCGGCAATATGGAACCCGAAAAGAACCGTGCCTGTTTATGCCCGCCAATCTGGGTATTACCTTTGACCTTGACGCCATACGCTCAGAGATGGCCGGAGTGAACATCACACAGTTTACGTCGCTTCTGGGCGTTTCGGATGGCGCTCCCCGGCCGGAAAAGACCGATGCCGATGTCTGGGTGCTGGTGGATGGAACCGTTCGCTTCAGCATGAAACGCCTGAGAAAAATGATCGTGCCCGTTCAGATAAACCTTCGTCCGGAAGATCGCTTTTTGACGTTCATCATCACGGATGGCGAATATCCCCCGGAACATCCAGACAAAAATCGAATAAACCAAAGTACGGAAAGTGATTGGTGTTTGTTTGTCAAACCCGTTTTGAAACTGGAAGATAAATGAGATTATGGCAAACATGAACTATTATGAAATAATGATGTGTAACCACAATTTAACAATTACAAACGAAGCATGTGACAGAGAATGATATACACTTGCGGAAAGGAGGAGCGAAAAAAGGTATATGTGGGAACTTCGCTATGGGAAACAGCTAATTAAAACGTTATGACATTACGAAGGAGAAAGTTATGAAAAAATGTATTGTTTTGGTTATCGTAAGCCTTATGGTTTTATGTTATGGACAAGTTACTCAAGCGGTGACCGTCGTGCAGGATACCTTCACCCAGACGGCACAACGGACGAACGGCTCGGCGTTGGATGGAACCTTCACGGAAATCGGCAACCGTGAATGGTACAACCGCGCGACCGGCGATCATTATGTTTTTGAAGATTCGGATAGTACTACCGGCAATGCTGAGGATAGTATTAAACGCGCCGGAGGCTCCACCAGCATACAGGTGGCGCTGGTGGATTATATTCCCAATCCGGCCGGTGAAACCATAACCGTTAGCAGCGATTTATATTTCCCCAATGCCGATACCGGGCAGGACGGCGCTATTGTTTTTTACCCCACCGGTGTGGATGTCAGCGGTGTCGCCAGTTTAAATTTAGATATGTGCACGTTTGCCGTGCGGATATACAACAGACAGACCGATATCGATGGCACTTTAGGTAACGCCCGGTTGTTATGCTGGGGCGGGGGAACCGAAGTCAATCTGGTCACCGAAATACAGTCTATCTATGACAATGTCGGCGTGGCCTCGCAACCCCTGGTTGTGGCGTATAACACGGCGACAGGAATACTGAACGTTACCGTAAATGGCGATGCGGTATTTACCAACCTCGATGTTCCCGCCCAGATTGCCGGTTGGACGCCGGATATTGCTTTTGCAGGGGTTTTCCTGACCGAAGCCGGCGCCAATACGCTCGACAACTTCAAGATTGAATCCGATAATCCCCTGAGTAATCCTCCGACGACGGATGTGGTTCAGAGCGTAGGAACATCCAACGCCGCGCTAAGCTGGATAACCGTGGATGCGGTGGCCTGGCGTCCGACGGTTGACGGGTTGATTCCGGCCAATCACGATTTCGACGCGGAATGGGCACGCTACCAGGATCCCAACGGTCCTCTGGAATTCGAGTACATGGTGGGCCAGGGCGCAGTTCCGCCGGCTACGATAGCGGCGGCTACGGCTCTGACTGCTGATTTTAACGTTAGCACCGGAGTAAATCTGGCATACGAAACCAGAGGCCTGGGGCCGGTAGGCCTTTATCATTTTGCCTCCGGAATAACTACTCACGACGGACCGGATGTGATTATCCTTGTTGATCGCAGCACGGATTTCACCTGCGGTCTGGTTGATTTTGATATTGCGGCGCTGGATATCGCCGATAATCCTTTCCCCGGTCAAAGCATCACCGTTTCCTGCGGCGCTGCGGGCTGGAATACCTTCCCCGGTGACATGGGACAGTCGGATCATTATCAGGTAACCGATAACGACCCCTTGACGTTTGAGCAGAAGGAAACCACGGTGCGTGAGCAACTTGTGGCAATTGCCCTGGATTATGTTGCCGGCATGAATCTGGGCGGTATCACGATTGTTCCCCAAAGCAGCCCTATCCGGGTCATGGACGTTTTTGCTCTGCCGGCGACGGGCGGAACGCCTTGGGACGAAACGTCCTGCCAGGCGGGCGTATTTATGGATGCTGACATCGATAAAGACTGCGATGTTGACCTGGATGATTTTGCGCGGTTGGCGCAAGGCTGGCTCGGATGTAATGATATGTTCAATCCGGCCTGCTGGAACTAAAGAGTGATGTTCTTGTGTACTTGACATTTTATGATTACGAATGCTGCTCATGGTTCAACTAAGCGTAAACGAGCCATGAGCGGCATTCCGGTTTTATCCTGAAGTATTCAGGAAAGGAGAAGTGAAAATGTGTAAGAAGAGTGTTGTATTGGCTGTGTGTCTGTGTGCTTTGTTTATCGGTCAAAGCGCTTTTGCCTACCTGATTGTAGAGGACACGTTTACCCAGACCGAGACCCGGCTCGCCGACGGAGCCTTGGATGGAACCTTCACGGAAATCGGCAACCGTGAATGGTACAACGGCACGGCCAGCGATCGTTACATCTTTGTTGACACGGATGACATTCCCGGCAGCGCGGACGATAGTATTAAACGCACTTCGGGAACGACCCGTATGATGGTGTCGCTGGTGGATTATGTCCCCGATCCGGCCGGTGAAACCATAACCGTCAGCAGTGATTTATATTTTCCCAATGCCGACACGGCGCAGGATGGCGCTCTTGTCTTTTACCCTGCCGGTACGAATGTCAGCGGCTCGGTAACCGTAAATTTGGATATGTGCTCCTTTGTCGTGCGGATTTACAACAAACAGACCGATATCGATGGCACTTTAGGTAACGCCCGGTTGTTATGCATGGGCAATGGAACAGAAGTCAATCTGGTTGCCGATATACCTTCCATCTACAGTAATGTCGGCACAGCGCAACCGCTGGTTGTGGCGTATGACACC
>CAZOCV010000210.1:0-5648 GCA_964578395.1 uncultured Pirellulales bacterium | reverse complement strand
TAATAGTACGATTTTATCATCGAACTACAGAAGGGGTAAAAATGTCATCATGCAAGGGACTTACCAAAGTTGAGGTGCTGATTATAGGTGTTGTCATTTTGTTATCGGCGTTAATCCTGCTGCCGGTGATAGGCCGTTCTCGCGCTATGGCCAAACGCCAAACCTGCCAGGAAAATCTCCATACCATTGCCGTAAATTTACATTATTATGTATGTGAAAATCAGTGTATGTATCCCATCATCTGGAATGATGACGTGCGGCCGGATGCTCAATTCGGTATGGGCTTGTATAATGCTCCCGACGCTACGACTTGTACCCGTTGGGTAAATCCCGACTTTGCGCGTTCTTGGAATTCTCCAGTATCTTTGATAAGTCATTGGAACCAGGAGCCTACCGTTGGCGGATGTCTGTATCTGCTTATTCGAACTGAAGATTGCCAAATTCAGAATTTTCTGTGCCCGGCGGATCCTTTGTCCAGACAAATGGATTGGGCTCAGATTGAATCTGTTTGCCAAAGTCGCGGTTGGATCGTTCCCGAAGACGAGAAGTATCTTAATGATTTCCACAGCATGGCGAATCTTTCCTATGCATATAATGACCCCTGGGCGAATCCCCTGGATGATTCCGCCACGTCAGCGATGGTGCTACTGGCTGACCGCAATCCTGCTTACGCAACTGTGACCGGCGGTATCAATCCTCAAGCAGGAGCAGCACCGGATGGAATTTCCCGCGCTGGAAATTCTCCTAATCATCGTTTCTCCGGCCAGAACGTTCTTTTTGCCGACCTTCACGTCCGCTGGTGCCCGACGCCGCTGGCGGGCATACAGGATGACAACATCTACACCCACTGGGATATCCCCGACCGCGATAAATCCGACAAACGCATCGGTTTCTGGAATCAGGGCCATGCTCAGAGCCTGATGGATGCCTACCTGGGCAATTAATGGCTCAAGAAATTAAAAATTTTTGCCGATGATTTGCAATGAGGCAAAAATGTGTTATAATAGGATAGAAATGGTCTTTTTAAGGAGATGATGCCTATGAAATAGCTTAAAACCTGTGGTTTTACCCTGCTGCGGCGTCGGCCGGGTGTGCGAGTCATCATTTTCGTTATTATATATTCATATTTTTTCTCGTTTCTTTCCCGCCTTTCCGACCCCCGCCTTAGCGACTTTTTCGGTCTGTACGATCCTGTTTTTCACTCTGCGCGGAAACTCTGCGCCCGTCGGCCGCATCCACGAGCGCATAACGCCCCATCTCCGCGCCAACAATCGGAAAGGTGCTATCTATGCGCAATCAGAAGATAAAAGTAAATTCTGAATTACTTTCAGATAAACCACCAAGGAATTTCTGTAAGCAGATGACATCCGTGATGAATATAAATTTTATCTGGTGGTGGAAGAAGTACGGGGGATCCGTAAGGCTTCGCGAAGTAGCCCTAAACCTTCAACGCGGGGATGAAAGGAGTTGATGCCCGGCAAGCAAATATCATTTTAGGCAGGTATCATTTCAGGTATGTATGGGCGCAGTGCTCAGGACACTGCGCCCGTTTTTTGGGTGGGGGGCGATCGCGTGGGAAATACTATAACCTATTGCTTTATAAGGATTAATAAAATTATGTTGGCGGATGGGTAGGGTTGTGTTATAGTAGCGATAACGAGCCAGCCGGGCATAATGTCTATGATGCCCCTATTGCAATATCGTCGTGCGTCTGTTTAAGCTATTCGGCAAAGGTAATTCTACCGCCGGTGCAGGTTCTTCTGTCATGAAAGGCGCTGGTATCATGAAATCCAAATACATCATATCCATCGCGGTGGTGTTGGGCGGCATCAGCATCCTTTATGCCTGGACGGCGCTGCCGGTGGCGGATGATCCGCTGGTGCGGATGCCGGGCACGCAGCCGATTCAGGCCGTAGCCCTCGAAGCGCCCGACCGATGTTTCAACTGCCACGAAGACCTGACCAAAACGCCGCCGGTCACCATCGGCCCTGACTGGCAGGGCAGTATGATGGCTCAGGCCGCACGCGACCCGATTTTCTTTGCCTGCATGACCGTCGCCCTGCAGGATTCCGTCTGGGCGCTGGGCAACGCCAACGCCGGCGACCTGTGCGAACGGTGCCACTTTCCCGAAGGCTGGCTGGCCGGACGCAGCGATCCGGCCAATGCTTCTCTGATGACCGCCAGTGACTACGACGGCATTCACTGTGATTTTTGCCATCAGCTTTGGGATCCGTTTTTCGAGACTACCTATGGCGGCCAGCGCGAAGGCAGCGACTGGCTGGGTTACTGGGATGAAACCAACTCCAGCGGCACGCCGTCGCAGCCGGCGGCCCTGCTAACCTATGGCGTGGATGCTTCCCTGGCGCCCAATATCAAAATGTTTAACGGCGGTGATTTTTACACCAAGGCCAATGTTCCCCAATATGCCGCCAGTTATACTGAAAATGCCGCCGGGCAATATTTCGTCAGTCCCGGCGGGCAAAAACGAGCCAGCTTCGCCGACGCCAACGCCACGCACAAAATGTACTACAGCCGCTATCACAAGAGTAAATTCTTCTGCGCGACATGTCATGATGTCTCCAATCCGGCCCTGGCGAATCTGGGGCTTTCGGGATTGCCCGATCAATCCGGCGGTACGGCACTGATTTCCGAACAATACTCGGCTTTTCGCTATTTTCATGTCGAGCGGACCTTTTCGGAGTTTCGCCTGTCGGCCTATGGCGCACAGGGCGGAGCGGCGACGAATGACGAATTCGCCCAGCAGTCCGGCGGCATCGGCTGGGTATCGAAATGCCAGGATTGCCACATGTTCGACACCACCGCCCGCGGCTGTAATAAAAACGGCATCATATTGCGTCCCGATGAAAGCATCGAGCATCCCAACTCCGGCATGCCCCGCCACGACATGACCGGCGGCAACGCCTGGATAAGCCATATCCTGGGCACGCTGGACCCGACCGTGCCGCAATACGATCCGGTGAACGTGCAGATTCTCGATCAGGGTCCGGCGGTATTAACTCTGGACCTCAGCGCCGGACGCACGCCCAAAGCCCACGGCGCCAAGCTCATCGCCGGCGCCCAACGCGCCCTGGACCAGTTGCATCTGGCCGCCACCATCAAGGACATCACCTATTACCCCGTTACCGGCGAACTGACCTTCAAGGTGCTCAACCACACCGCTCATAAACTCATCTCTGGCTTCCCGGAAGGCCGCCGCATGTTTGTCAACATCAGGGCTTATGCCGGTCCCGCGCTGATTTACGAGGCCAATCCCTACGACCCTGCCGTCGGCACGCTCAAAGGCCTGCCGCATTCGCCGTCATCGCCGCCGCCGGCCGCTCATGAAGAGTATGTCGATGAACTGGTGTATGAAGTGCACCCCAAAAGCGACCTTACCGGCGAAAATGAAACATTTCACTTCGTGCTGGCCACCGGCCGCTATAAAGACAACCGCATCCCGCCCAAAGGTTTCGACATCGCCAATGCCGCTCAGCGCATCAGCGTGCCGGTCTGGCACGGCGCTGACGCCCCGGATTACTTTACCGCGGCCGAGTATGCCGGCGGCTACGACGAGGTGGACATCCTCATCGAACCGTTTGCCGATAAAGTGGACGTCGTCTTGTATTATCAGGGGACCAGCCGCGAGTACGTCGAATTCCTCCGCGATGAAATCAACGGCGTCGCTGCGACGCTTTCCAGCCCGACGCCTTCGGGCCAGCCGCAGGCGTATATCGCTCAGACGGACCCCTTCTTCAGTAAACTCAAGGCCTGGGGCAACGCCATCTGGGATTTGTGGTATCACAATCACGGCCTCGACGGCAGCGGCCGCAGCGTCGCGGGCATCGTGCCGGTGGCCATGACGCAGGCCGTATGGGATGGTTCCGGCCAGCCTTCCCCCTGTGACTTCGACCTCAGCGGCGCCGTGGATATTCTCGATTTGGCCTTTCTGGCCGAACACTGGCTGATGAGTCCCTGCGATGAGGCCAACGCTTATTGCGACGGCTGTGACCTTAACCACAGCAGCCGCGTTGACCTGGTCGATTTCGCCATCTTCAGCAACTGCTGGCGGCCCTAGACTTACGGCGAATATCCCGCCAGGCAATCGTCAGCGGGATAGCCGCGCCCGGGGCGAAGGCGAAGTCCACCCAGAACCATGCCGGCGGCAATCCCCGCAGGGGAATGCAAATCCCCGCCAGCAGCGGTACGCAAGCGCACATGATAAGTCCGCACTGCACCACCCAGACATTTTTTACCGGATCCCGCAGGGCGCCGATAAATAAAATCGCCAGCACAATATGAGCGAACGCCAGCCAGTCGAAGCCATATAGCAGGAACGGATAGGCCGCCTCCGTCGCTTTAAGCCCCTCGATGGTTCGCAGCAGAAAGCCATGCAGTTCACCGGTCGCTTCTTGCTGGCCCCATGTTACCCGTACCAGCCAGGTGAGTTCACTTACTAAAGGCCATACCGTCACTCCCGAGATAAACAATCCCGCCGCCACCAGCCCCATCATCCACTTCGCCCGAATAAGGTTTTTCATTATTTCGCAATAATATTCTTGGGATTTATGCTTCAGTTATCATAAGTCCAGTGCGCCATATCATAAGAATTATAATACAAGCAAGGATACATATCTTTATTTTCTCCTACGGCCAACTGAAACATGTCATTCTCAAAACGCTCATATTTCCATTCTTTGTTACCCCATATCGGTTGTGGTATCTCTTTGAGATAAATCGGTTTTAACGTCTCCAATGATTCTGGATACTCGCCAAGATCCTTCCGGTACGCTTGCAGCGCTGCAATGATCGTATTGCCGATGGCCATGGTTTCCTTCTTCGCCTCGGCGTTAAGGTAAGACGAGAATAACACGATCATCGCCAAAAATCCCGCCACCAGCAATAAGATGATTCCTGACCTGAAGTCGCGTAACGTCACGCCGCCTTTCATCCGCTGCCGCTTTCCAAAATTTATCATGTTTCCTCCCGGTTGAGTGGGTTATCCTTTACATCCAATCGACGGGATAAACCGCAAATATCCGGTACGGTCCGGGTTCGCTGTTGGCGAAAGCTTTCTGCTCGATTAAACATCGGGCCTCATCGAAGGATTTCAGCAGGCAGTGTTCATTCGTTTTGATGGTTTGGGCCAGATAATTGCAGGAAAGCGGTGAACAAGCAGGACTGGAGCTGCCGAAATACGCCACAACATCATACCCGGCCAATGCCATTACCTGAGGTGGAATTACATTGGTTTTAAAAGACTTTTCCGGAGCGAAAGGCCGCCATTGCTGCTGATCGTCATCATATACCTGCTCATAAACTTCATAATAGAAGAGGGTTGTCCGTGATAAATCAATCAGATGTTTATTCGCGATAGCTTGAATTATCGCCGGTGAATCGAAAAACCAGTAACCGTTGTGCTTCCAATAGTGGACATAATCAGCAAAATCTTCGGAAATGCAGTTGCTTACAGAATATATATCAATAATCCCCGGCGCCTCTAAATACTCCGGTTTGCGGCAAACGTGTTTGGCCATATATCCCACAGGAATCATGCCATCGTCCTTTGATTAATGGTTTTTACGGCTGCCACAAATACAAAAACTGCGGGCCGGTGGCTCTTAGCCAGTGGGGGAGGTTGAGGCTGAGCA
>CAZOCV010000209.1:0-5709 GCA_964578395.1 uncultured Pirellulales bacterium | reverse complement strand
CAGGACAACGGCCAACTGCCTTCGCGCGAACACGTGATGCAGGACCGCGATCTGGAGAGCGTTCGTAAAAAACCGTGGTTCCGCGAGTTGAAATGGCCCCAGGATGAAAAGGAAACGGAGCAACTCGAAATACCCAAGGATTTTTAGGCTACACGAATTCTCCATAACGGAGGGGGCCGGCGGCGGGGCCGAAATATTCAGCGCAGGCGTGGGGGGTTTCCCAGACGGCGATGCGGGTGAGCTGCGCCGGGCCGAAGCGGCCGACGAGCAGGTCCCAGAAGACGCGGGCCATATTTTCCACGGTGGGAATCAGGTCGCGGAAGTCCGGGCAGTCCGTATTGAGGTTTTTGTGATCGAATCGCTCCACAATCTGCCGCTGCACGAGGTCATTGACGGCCTCTATCGCCGTCACAAAGCCGGTATCGGCCTGCGGCTCGCCGGCGACGGTTACTTCCAGCGTATAGTTATGACCGTGGCCCGCCGGGTGGGCGCATTTGCCGAACATGTCCCGATTGCGGTCATCGTCCCACGCCGCGTTATAAAGCCGATGCGAGGCCGCCAACTCGTATTTGGTCGTGATATGCACCATAGGTTTGCTCCCGTTTTTCAGACTCATCTCCACCTTGTCGCTTAAATCCGCCTTAATGCGCACCACCTGAAAATCGCCGAAGTGATTCTTCAGCACGTCCCGCGCCCAGCATAATAAGTCCCAGGTGCTGCCCGGCCGGACGTCGCGGGCCAAAGCTTTGCGAAACGCCTTGCTAATATCGCTAACGTTTACCATCAGGCCGCTGTTGCGGTCCACGCCGCCGGCGAGCGTCACCCACAGCGTCAGCGGCCGCACCTTCAGCGCCGCCGCCTGTGCCGGTTCGCAGCGCAACCGCCCCTTCGCATCCAGCACCAAATCAATTCCGCGCGTCAGGTGCATCATGGAGTTTTCTCCGGCAGGGGCGTCAGCCGCAACGTCAGCTTGCCTTGCGTAAGCTGAATATCGGTCACCTTCACGTCGATATCATCGCTGGTCGGGCGAAAGGTCCCTGTTACCTCCGCCCGGCCGGTTTTAATCAGGTCCTGCACCGCGGGCAGGAATCGCGCGAATTGTTCGACCACCTGGCGTTTTTCCTGCGGTCGGCCGTTGGGCTGAAATGACGTTTTTTTGCTTTCGAGTTTTTCCGTCAGCGCCATAAGCTTTTCCCGCAGGTACGCTTCCGGGATGGGCATGGCTCCGGCCCGAATCGACGACAGTTCAAATTGCAGATTTCCCTGGGCATTCACGGCGGGCCGCAGCCGCAGGGTCACAACCGTTTCCAGTTCCTGGTAGGTTACGGCCCCCATAATATCAATGCCGTCGTCGGTAAAGGCCACCTGCGGGTCGCGCATAAAGGCGTTTTGACCCAGCGTTTGCCGCAGAAAATCGCGCGTCTCGCTATGAAGCAAAATGCCGTTAATCAATTCCTCTTCGAAAAATACTTCATACGGCTGGCGATAGCCGGCGCCGCTGATAATTTCCGAACCTTTGATGTTGATGACGTGGTCGATGCGATCTTCCTGCTCGGTCGTCAGCGCGACGGGGTGATAGGCGCGGGGCTTATGGGCCACCGCCAGCATCGCGCCAATCGCCAGCAGTACGCCCACGATAGCTGCAATCACTACAACGATTACGATTTTAACCAGTCGCTTTTTCCAAATCGGGTCCATTACATCCGCGTCCTATAATCTTTTCCCGGCGTCACTCTAATCGCTACAATCGTTAAAATAAATCCTAACTTCTTTTGAACATTAGGTTTCTGATTTTTTTCCTTCTGGGGCGGTTCCAAAACACGGCCCGATCTGCTATCATCAGGTAAGCCATGAAAACGCCGCAGCACGCATTAACTATTTTGCAATTGGGCCGGTCGCCCGACCCGCAGCGGCTGGAGCAGGCCTACCACGCCAGCCGGGAACGCTATCAGCGGCTGACCCGCAACGGGCCGCTGAAATTCTACCGTAACCGGCTCCTGGCGGAAACGGAAAATGCCTATCGCGTTTTGCGCGACCCTTATGCGGCCCCCGACACCGCCGCACCCAGCATTCGCGTCCGTTACGCCCGCGAACACCAAACGCCCCTGCGGACGACGGCACAAATCGAGGATGATTTCTGCCGCGAGGTTATTTATCGCCTCGAAGGCGACCTGATTCGCTTTGACAGCCGGCGCGAACTGCTGCAACTGGCCCACGACGAGGGCATCGCCCTGTTCCGCGCCAATATGCTCATCGCTCAAATTGTGGAATCCGTCCGCACGCATGGCGCGTTTGGTTCTCCGCTTCAAAAGGCGGCTCCTGGTTCTCGCCGAAAAATTCGTCTGCGCACCGCGTTATACATCGCCGTCGCGGCCGCCGCGGTGATTGATATACTGCTTATTTTCTGGCTGAAGTAATTACCGCTGCACACGAACCCGCTGATTCACAACGGATTTACCCGCGATTCTATTGTGTGGCTTGGGCGTCTCGCCCAAGATTCTATTCCGTGACGCGGGCATCCTGCCGGGTGCCATACTCACGCGCGCGTGAGCATGTTTTGCAAGGCCGCGCCGGGTTAGCGGCCATGCGTATGGGTGTCATGCTCACGCGCGCGTGAGCATGTTTCGTAGGGTAGGTCTTCGACCCACCGCGAAACTAACCCTCCGGCGTCCTTTGACGGCGGCCGAGAAATTGGCGCGCGGCCAACCGGTGAACGTCTGGCGGGCGGACGGCTCGTGGGACCATGAGGCCGAAGCCGCACTGCTCGATTCCACGATACGCATATTCACGCCGGAAGAACTCGAGCAGATTGTCAAAGGGACATTCTGAAGAAACGCCGGCATCGACGAACGACGGAAAAAAGAAATTCTGACGAAGCATTATCGTCAATCAAAAACGGATACGGAGGAAACAACATGACAAAAATGCCTTCAAACAACATTTTGATTTTTGCATTGTCGTTTTGATATTTACCTTTTAATTTTTGATATAACGCCATGAATACCATGATGTTATCGCAAACCCGCGAGAGCAAACCTGTGTTAAAGTATTATGGATGGGTTTGTATTTGAAATGGAAGGGAGAAAAAAATACAATATTGTGTTAGGCGTCGCCGGATAAGCGGCAATGGATATTGCTGTAATATATTATAAATAAATGGGTTATGTAAAATAACCCTTTTATCTGAACGCCCGCCGGGAGGCAGGCGTAGATACAAATATGACCCAATAAACACCTTTAGTCGTTCGGGGAAAAGGTTTTAGTAAGGAAAATGATGGAATCCGTGTTGGAACAACTTAAAGGGGGCAAAACGCTGGCGGAACTGGCCCCGGAGCAGTTGGGGCCGCTGGCGGGGGAAATCCGCGAACTGATGAAGACGACGGTCAGTCGCAACGGCGGCCACCTCGCCAGCAATCTGGGCGTGGTGGAACTGACGATGGCCCTGCACCGGGTGTTCAACTTCGAGCGGGACCGGCTGGTGTTCGATGTGGGGCATCAGTGTTATGTACACAAGATACTGACGGGCCGGGCGGGGCGTTTCGAGACCTTGCGGCAAGCGGGCGGCCTGAGCGGTTTTCCTGCGCCGCAGGAAAGCCCGTGCGATCAGTTCGCGGTAGGGCACGCGGGTACGGCCGTAGCGACGGCGGTGGGGCTGGCGCTGGGAGCGCAGATGAATCAGTCGCGCGAGCACATCGTGGCGCTGGTGGGCGACGGCAGCATTGTCAACGGCCTGAGCTTTGAGGGACTGAACAACACTCACCATGTCAAGCGGCAGTTGCTGATTATTCTCAACGATAATTCGATGGCGATTGACAAGACCGAAGGGGCGTTCGCCAATTATTTGGCGCGACTGCGGGTGTCGCGCTCGTATGAAGATTTGCGGCGGACGACGCAGTTACTGACGCGGCGGCTGCCGGTGGTGGGGCCGATGCTGCACGATACGCTGGGAAGGGTGAAAGAAGGCATCAAAACCACGCTGATGCATCGCCAGATTTTCGAGCAGTTGGGGATACCGTATTTGGGGCCGGTGGATGGCCACGATTTGCCGTCGCTGATAACGCTGCTGCGGACGATTAAGGATATTGATCATCCGGTGCTGCTGCACGTGCAGACGGATAAGGGCCGCGGTTTCGATCCGGCGCATAAAGACCCTTGCGCGTTTCACAGTCCGCCGCCGTTCAAACTCGACGGCGATATGACGCAGATTCCTTCGGGCCAAGGCACGGCCTTTACGGATGCCTTCGCCCGAGCGCTGGCGGAACAAATGCGGCGCGACAGTCGGGTGGTCGCGTTAACGGCGGCCATGCCGGACGGCACCGGGCTGGCGCAGGTGCGGCGGGAGTTTCCCCGGCGGGTGCTGGATGTCGGCATCGCCGAAAGCGGGGCGGTGGATATCGCGGCGGGTCTGGCGAAAACCGGACATAAACCGGTCGTGGCGATTTACTCGACGTTTTTGCAGCGGAGCTTCGATCAGATTTTTCAGGAAGTGTCATTGCAGAATCTGCCGGTGGTGTTTTGTCTGGACAGGGCGGGGCTGGTCGGTTCGGATGGCGCGGTGCATCATGGTTTTTGTGATATTACTCTGCTGCGGGCGTTGCCGAACCTGGTACTGACGGCGCCGATGGACGCCGACGAGATGGGCCGGGCGCTGGCGTTCGCCCTGGCCTGCGGGCGGCCGTGCGTCTTGCGTTATCCGCGCGATGTGGCAAGCGTCCAGGATGATGGGCCGGCAGAGGCTTTCGAGCTGGGGCGGGCGCGGTGGTTACGGCAGGGCAAGGATGCCGTTATTCTCAGTTACGGCGCGGTGGGTCCGGCGGCGCTGGAGGCGGCACGGACATTAACCCGGCAGGGCATCGAGACCGGCGTTGCAGATATGCGCTTCGCCAAGCCGATAGATGAAGAGGCGGTGCGGTCCGCCTTGAGCGAATCGCGTCAGGAAATGGGCTGCGTGGTCACTGTGGAGGACCATACTCTGGCGGGCGGCTTTGGCGCGGCGGTGCTCGAAACGGCGCAGCGTTTGCAACTGGATACGCGACGGCTGCTGATGCTGGGATTGCCGGACGACTGGGTGGCGCATGACAGCCGCAAGGCGCAACTGGCGGCCGTAGGGCTGGATGCGGCCGGCATAGGTCGACGGGTGTTGGAATTTTTGGAATATGTCAGCCAAAAACCGACGGAAAAACGAACGCAGCCATTTTTCCCAACCTCTTTGGGAGTGCGGCCATGAGCCGACAGGAACGTAAACGGATCATTCTGCTGGGCAATCGCGCCCGCCCGGAAACGGTGCAGACGGGCAAGGAATTGATGGCGTGGTTTGAGCCGCATACCGATGTTGTGGCGGATAATTTCAGCACGCCGCTATCGGCGGACGATTTCCCGGCGGCGGATTTCTGCGTGGTCTTGGGCGGAGACGGGACGATTCTGGCGACGGTGCGGGCGATGAAAGACCGGCAGATTCCCATCGTCGGTGTCAATATGGGCAAGTTGGGGTTTCTTACCGAATTTACGATTAAACAACTGCGCGACCACTGGCGGGAACTTATTGGTCGGCCGGAGCTTATCAGCCGGCGTTTGATACTGGACTGCCGCGTCGAGGGACCTGAACGCCAGACGAAAAATACGCGGGCCGTCAATGAAGTGGCCGTGATTGCCGGGCCGCCCTTTCGTATGATAGAAGTGTCGGTATCGGTGGGCGGCGAGCATCTGGCC
>CAZOCV010000208.1:0-5711 GCA_964578395.1 uncultured Pirellulales bacterium | reverse complement strand
GGGGCTTATGGCGGGTCGAGGGGTTCGAGCGGGGCGTACTGGAGGATGAGGGTTTTGCGGACGCCGGAGAGGAACTGGACGATGACCTTGGGGTCGAGGCCGGGGGTGATGGAGACGACGCGGCCGACGCCGAACTTGGCGTGGCGGACACGCTGGCCGGGCGTAAAGCCCAGTATGGTTTGCAGGTCATCCTCAAAGGGTTCATGCCGGGGTTCATTGGCGTTATCGTCGTCGCGGGGCCGGCCGGCCGGACGCGAGGGGCTTTGCCGGGATGATTTGGCACGGGCGGGACCGAAAGAAATCGTCTCCTCGTCATCCTCGCCGCCCCAGCCGCGGGCCGCCTGTACGTCGAGGCCCTCGAGGCCGCGAAGGAACGGCGAGCGGATGGCGGCCTGCGGCGAACCGTGGACCGTGCGGTTGCGGGCGTAGCTCAGGGTCAGCACCTGCTTGGCGCGGGTCATGCCCACGAAGAGCAGCCGGCGTTCCTCTTCGATGTCATCGTCCCGCTCCAGGCTGCGGGCGTGGGGTAAGAGGCCATCTTCAACGCCGATGATGAACACAACCGGAAACTCCAGTCCCTTGGCGGCGTGCAGGCTCATGAGGCTGACCGCTCCGGCAAGCTCATCATAACTGTCGGCATCGCTCATCAGGGCGATGCGCTGGAGGTAATCATCCAGCGCGCCGACAGCCCCTTCTTCTTCGAGGATGCCGCGGTCATAATCGGCGGCGCTATTGACAAGCTCCTCGACATTGTTCTGGCGTTCATCGCTTTTTTCACCGCGGGCCAAGGCCGCTTCGAGGCCGGTCTGCTCATAGACGGCCTGCATGATATCCGTGATGCGGATGGGTTTACCTTCGGCCGGTTCGCTCAGGCGGCGGAGTTGGGCCAGCAGGGCGGCGAACTCTTTGATTTTCTTTTTAACGGCGGGGCTGAGGCCGGCGACGGACTCCGGGTCGGCAAGCACCTCGCCGATAGGGCGGCCGGTTTTGCCGGCGTGGTCGAACAGGCGGCTGATGGTGGTCGCCCCTATGCCGCGGGTGGGCTGGTTGATGATGCGTTTGAGGGCTACGCCGTCGGCGGGATTGACCAGCACCTTCAGGTAGGCGAGCATATCCTTGACTTCCGCCCGGTTATAGAATTCCACGCCGCGAACAATCTGATAGGGCAGGTGGCGGCGGAACAGTTCCTCTTCGAGCACGCGGCTCATGGAATTGACTCGGTAAAAAACGGCGATATCACGGTAGGCCGCTCCCTGGCGGTGGAGCTTTTCAATGGCATCGACCAGCCCTCCGGCCTCGGTGTATTCGCTGTCATATTCGAATAGTTGCGGCACAGGGCCGCCATCGCGGGTGGCCACAAGGTGTTTTTCCTTGCGGCGTTTGTTCTGGGTGATGAGCTGATCGGCCAGTTGCAGCACTTGCGGCGTGGAGCGAAAGTTTTCCTCCAGGCGCACGACGCGGGCGTTAGGAAAATCCTCCTCGAAGGCCAGAATGTTGCCGATGTCCGCCCCGCGCCAGCCGTAGATGCTCTGGTCCGGGTCGCCGGTGACAAAAAGATTGCGATGGTCCAGGCTCAGGCCGCGGGCGATCTGGTACTGGGCGGTGTTGGTGTCCTGATATTCATCAACGAGGACGTAGCGGTAGCGTTCGTTAAGTTTTTGCCGCACGTCCGGTTTGTCGCGCAGGAGAAACGCCATCCGCACCAGCAGATCATCGAAATCGAGGGCGTGAGCGTTGTCAAGCTGCTGTTGATAGGCGCGATAGACGCGGGCCATGGTGCGGGTATAAAAATCATCATCGCCGTTGAGGTCGTCGGGCGTTTTCAGGGCGTTTTTGTATTCGCTGATGGTGTTAAGCATCTTGCCGGGAGGGAAATTCTTGGTATCGAGGTCCGCCGCCTTGATAGCGTCTCTCATGGCGGTCTTTTGGTCGCCCTCATCATAGATGCTGAAATTCCTTGCCAGGCCCGCCGCCTCGAAAAATTCCCGCAGCAGCCGCGCACACAGCGAATGAAAAGTGCAAATGGTGGTCCCGCGCGGAATATTCAGGCCCGCAAGCCGCTGGCGCATCTCTTCGGCCGCCTTGTTGGTAAAAGTAATCGCCAGGATATGCCACGGTCGGATATTTTGGGCGATGAGCCAGGCGACGCGGTGCGTGATGACGCGGGTCTTGCCCGAACCCGGTCCGGCCAGCACCAGCATAGGCCCATCCTGGTGGGTGACTGCCTGCCGTTGGGCGTCGGTCAGGCCGTTAAGAAGGTTTTCTTCCAGCAGCACGTTGTCCTCATTCCTTTGCATGTCGTTTGGACTCGTCCATGATGTATCCAAACCCGCCAGTATATCATTTTGGCCCAAGCTCTCAAGTCTCAACAAGTCATCGTTCGAAAAAGCAGGATTTTCATTGACGCCCGGCCGGGAGCCGGTCAAGATAAAAGGATGCGAGGAGAATGGTAACTGGTTTATTTTGGAGTAGTTATGAAAATCAACTTGTCCGGCCCCGACATCACCGAAGCTGAAATAACCGCTGTTACGGATGTCCTGCGCGGCAGGCAACTAAGCCTGGGGCCGCGGCTGACGGAATTTGAGGGCCTTTTTACTCATCGTTTTGCAAGGCGGTTTGCCGTCGCGGTCAATTCCGGCACCAGCGCCCTGCAGTTATGCCTCCAGGCGATGGGTGTCGGCCCCGGCGATGAGGTCATTACCACTCCGTTTAGCTTTATTGCCACCAGCAACGTGATTTTGATGGTGGGGGCGACGCCGGTTTTCGTGGATATTGATCCCGCCAGCTACAACATTACCGCCGAAGCCATTGCCCGAAAGATTACTCCACGCACCAAAGCTGTAATACCCGTAGAGGTATTTGGCAATCCTGCCGGCCTGGACGCTGTTTACGATTTAGCCCTATCCCGTAAGCTCTGGTGCCTGGAAGATTGCTGCGAAGCCCTCGGCAGCGAAGTGAATGGTAAAAAATGCGGTACGTTGGGCCACGCCGGTACGTTCGCGTTTTATCCCAATAAACAAATCACCACCGGCGAGGGCGGCATTATTCTTACCGATGATGAACATATTGCCCGGACCTGTGCGGCCTTGCGCAATCAGGGCCGCGACGGTGACGGCGGCTGGCTGGCTCATCAAATGCTGGGCTATAACTATCGCCTCAGCGACATCAATTGCGCCCTGGGCATTGCCCAGATGAAACGGCTGGATGAAATTCTCGTCAAACGCGCCCGTGTGGCCGGCTGGTATCACGAATTGCTGGCGGGCGATGCGCGCATTATTCTGCCGCCGGATGTCGCCAACGGCAAACGCAGTTGGTTTGTTTATGTCATTCGTCTGGCTGATGATTTTCCTCTCGGCCGGCGCGATCAGATTATTAATCGTCTGCGGGAGCAGGGCATCGGCTGCAGCAATTATTTTACGCCGATTCACCTCCAGCCGTTTATGGTCAAACAATTCGGTTATAAACATGGTGATTTTCCTGTTACCGAACACATCGGCGAACGCACCATTGCTTTACCGTTTTATAACAACCTCAGCCGTAGCGAGGTGGAAACGGTGTGTAAAGCGCTGCGAGAGGCGCTGGATTGATTCGCCTGAAAATTAAAATCAAAATGCAATAAGCAAAATGACATTCTAAAATTAAAATGATTTATCTGCGAACATCTGCGTAATCTGCGGATTAATATCTTATGGCCAAGTTTACGATTGAAACCTCACAGCGTATCAAACGCCTGCCGCCGTACCTCTTCGGCAAGCTCAACGCCCTGAAACTCGCCAAACGGCGTGAGGGCGTTGATATCATCGATTTGGGTATGGGCAACCCCACGGACGCCACGCCTGATTTTATTGTTGATAAGCTCGCCGCCGCCGCCCGCGACCCGCGCAATCAGCGTTACAGTACGGTCAAAGGCATCGAAAATCTGCGCCGTGACATGGCCAATAAATACGCCGCCAAGTGGGGCGTCGAGCTCGATCCTGAAAGCGAAATCATTGCCACGATCGGTTCCAAGGAAGGTTTCAGCCACATGTGTCTGGCCATGCTGGGTCCCGGCGATACCGCCATTGTCGCCGATCCGGCTTTTCCCATCCACGTTTATGCGGTGGCGCTGGCCGGAGCGAATGTTATCAGTGTTCCCCTCGGTAATGATCAGGCTTTTCTGGCCCGCATCGCCGACGTTTGTGAGCACCTTTATCCCCGACCCAAACTGATGATTCTGAATTATCCCCATAATCCGACATCCATGACGGTGGATGAAGGTTTTTTTGATGAAGTGGTTAAGCTGGCCAGGCATTTCGGCGTTGCCGTCATGCACGACTTTGCCTATGGCGAAACTTGTTTTGATGGTTATGCGGCCCCGAGTTTTCTGTCCGCCAAAGGCGCCCGCGATGTGGGTGTGGAATTTACCACCATGAGCAAAGCTTACAATATGGCCGGCTGGCGCGTGGGTTTCTGCGCCGGCAACAAAACCATGGTCGATGCCCTGAACACCGTTAAAGGTTATTATGATTATGGCATCTTCCAGGCGGTTCAGATTGCCTCTATTGTCGCCCTGCGCCACGGTGAAAAAACCATTGCCGCCCAGGCCGCCCGTTATCAAATCCGACGGGATATTGTCTGTGATGGCCTGGAAAAAATCGGCTGGAGCTGCCCCCGTCCACGGGCAAGCATGTTTGTCTGGGCGCGCGTGCCCGATGAACAATTGCACGGCATGAGCACGCTGGATTATGCCCTGGAGCTGATGGAGCAGGCCGAGGTCGCCGTTGCTCCCGGTCGGGCTTTCGGCGAAAACGGCGAAGGTTATCTGCGTATTGCCCTGGTGGAAAATGAGCAGCGGCTCAAGC
The DNA here is from genome assembly GCA_964578395.1 of uncultured Pirellulales bacterium. GTDB lineage: Bacteria > Planctomycetota > Phycisphaerae > Sedimentisphaerales > SM23-30 > JAFGBA01. Next base: position 870 of record CAZOCV010000208.1, on the reverse strand, counting down.
AGGCCGTTCGCCAGATTTCACGCTTCGTTCGTCATGAACCTAAGCAGCGTTCACGTAAAAAAATATAAAGCATCCGCTATACAGGGGCATGTATGAATATTTCGTATCCCGTAAATCTGCACCTTCGCGGCTGTAAAGTAATTGTTATCGGGGGCGGTCCGATTGCCGAACGCAAAGTTCTGGGTTTGCTGGATACGGGCGCTGTGGTTGAGTTGATTAGCCCCCGCCTTACAGAAAATCTGGCGGCTATGGCCGGAAAAGGTCAATTTTATCACCTGCAGCGAAAGTATGAACAAGGTGATTTGGTGGGCGCATCTCTGGTTATCTGTGCCTGCGGTGATGCGGCGGTTAATATGTCTGTTGTTGCCGAAGCAGGACGGGAAAGAATTTATTGTAATATTGTCGATGAACCGGAATTATGCAGTTTCACGGCTCCTGCCGTTTTGCGGCGCGGATTGCTATCCATAGCGATATCCACCAATGGCGCATGTCCGGCGCTGGCCAAGGAACTGCGGCGGCGGCTCGAAGAATTTTATGGGCCGGAATACGAAACGCTGCTGGAAAAGCTTCAGGCTATCCGTGAACAATTGCGCCGGCAATATCCCAACGATGAAAAAAAACGTAAAATCGAAATTGAAAAAGCAGTGAAAGCTTTATTGGCAAAATTAATTGAAAATTCCTGAAAATGAGAAATGGGTCAAATGGCTTTATTAAATAAGGGATATATTCACGTATATACCGGCGATGGGAAGGGAAAAACGACCGCCGCACTGGGTTTGGCCTGGCGGATGCTGGGCCAGGGCGGCAACGTGTATATTTGCCAATTTTGCAAGCCGCCGACCTGCCCGACGGGTGAGGCGTATTTGGCCG
>CAZOCV010000207.1:0-5749 GCA_964578395.1 uncultured Pirellulales bacterium | reverse complement strand
GGTGGGAAAATGCAGCGGATTGGGCACACTGCCGGGAATCACTTCCAGACGCTTCTGACCGCCGCCCAGTTTGGGCAAGGAACGTAAAAGGCCATGCGTATAGGGATGCAGCGGCCGGGAGAAAATTTCTTTTACCGATGCTTTTTCCACCACTTTGGAAGCGTACATCACCACCACGTCATCGGCGTTTTCGGCTACAACGCCCAGGTCATGCGTAATCAGCAGCACACTCATCTGTTTGCTGTGCTGGAGGTCTTTGAGCAGCTCCAGAATCTGGGCCTGAATGGTGACGTCCAGGGCGGTGGTCGGCTCATCAGCAATCAGCAGCGAAGGATTGCAGCTCAGCGCCATGGCAATCATCACGCGCTGACGCATCCCGCCGGACATCTGATGCGGGTATTCCCTCACACGCTGAGCCGGTTCGGCGATACCTACCTGCCGCAATACATTGATCGTCAAATCCCAGGCCGCCTTGCCGTGCAGATTCTGATGCAGTTCGATAGCTTCGACGATTTGCTCGCCAATGGTGTAAACGGGATTCAGGCTGGTCATCGGTTCCTGAAAAATCATGGCGATTTCATTGCCGCGAATACTGCGCATTTCGCGCTCGCTCAGGTGCAGAAGATTGCGGCCGCGAAAAAGAATCTCGCCGCCGACAATTTTCCCCGGCGGATAGGGTATCAGCCGCAGCATGGAAAGCGCCGTCACACTTTTGCCGCAGCCGCTTTCGCCGACTACGGCCAGAGTTTTGCCTTCCGGTATGTCATAACTGACATTCTGAACGGCGCGCACCTCGCCCGCTTCGGTGAAAAACGTCACCTGCAAATCCCGCAACGATAACAAAACACCGTTATCACTCATGGTATGAACTCTGTCTCAGGTTAAATTACGCCGTGCGTAACCTCGGATCCAGGGCGTCCCGCAAACGGTCGCCAAACAAATTGAGCGCCAGCACCAGGAAGAACATCGCCGTACATGCCGCCGTAGCTTCCCACCAGCGGCCCACCACCAGATCAAATTGCGCCGCGTTTATCATGGTGCCCCAACTGGGCGTCCCCACGCTAACCCCCAGCCCTAAATAGGAAAGCATCACTTCCGCGGTGACGGCGCCCACAAAACCCAGAGAAAAATTAATGATGCCCAGATGTAAAAGATTAGGAGTAATGTGACGGAAAATTATCCTTAAATGTCCCTGGCCCAGCGCCCGTGCGGCGGTAATATAGTCGAGTTCCTTCAGTTTAAACGTCTCCGCTCGCACGATACGACAGGTGCCGATCCAACTGCGAATGCCCAAAGCTATGTACAATCCATGAATGCCGGCCATATCAATCGCAAAAGGAGTCCCTTCGAACAAAACGCCGACATTTTGAAATGCAAATTTAATGGCGATCAGCAAAATCAAACCCGGAATACTGGCCCAGGTGTTATACAGCCACACTACAAAATCATCGATACGTTTGCCAAAATAACCGCCGATCATACCCAGGGCCATGCCAATGGGAACGGCAATAATATTCGCCATAAACCCGACCGTCATGGAGACTTTAGCGCCCAGCAATGTTTTGGCAAAGACGTCGCGGCCAAAGGTGTCCGTACCAAACCAATGGTCAGCGCTGGGAGCCTCCAACTTTCGATCATAATCCTGGGTGCTGTTAAAATCCCGGTACATAAACTGGGAAAACAGCGCAACCAGCGCATATAAAACAATCACGCCAAAACACAGCATGGCGACCCAATCACGGCGCAAACGCCGCATGGCGTCGCTCCATAAACTGCGTCCGGCCAAATTAGGCATGGCGGCGGATGAAGATGCTTTTTCCGTACGCGATTTATTTTTACTCATGACAGCTTGACTCTCGGATCAAACAGAGCGTAACTGATATCCGTTAAAAGATTGCCCAGAACGTATATTAAAGCCGTTAAAAACGTCAGGCCGCTGATAACCGGCTCATCCCGGCCCTGAATACTGGAAAGGAACAAATCACCAAGACCCGGCAACCCGAAAAACGACTCCAGCAGCAGATTGCCCATAATAAGAAAGGGTATCTGCATAATCAAATTGGTCAGAATCGGCAACATGGCGTTTTTCAGAATATGCTTGAACATCACCAGCCATACCGGCAACCCCTTGGCCAGCGCCGTGCGCACATAATCCCGCCCGCATTCATCCACAATGATAGCCCGGTAAAATCTCACCGAATGGCCAAGACCGGCCAGCACACCGACGCAAATCGGCACATAAATCGCCAATGGATGACTCAAGCCATAAGCCAGGTCGGCATGGAAATAAAAAACCAGTAATTGACCGAATATAATAAATGCTAAAAACGGAATGCACATACCCAGGACGGCCAGGAATACGCCGACATGATCGATCCATCGCCCCCGATAATAGGCCACAATAACGCTGATCAGCATGCCAAACGTCCAACCCAGGGCCATCTCCGGAACCGTTAACATCAAACTATAGGGCGCCTTTTCCCGAATAATCTGAATTAACGACTTGTCATTCATTAAGCTGTACGTCTGAAAGGTCACCGTACGACTCAGATAAAAATAAAACTGTGAATCCCACCAGGGTTCGCCTTCCTTGAAATTTAACCATTTGGGTTTATTATAGCCGTGCTTCTCTTCCCAATCCGCTTTCTGCTGTTGCGTGGCCTGCTGAGGCAGATGCGCGCTGGCGATATCGCCCGCAACCACGCGGAACAACAAGAACGTCAGCAGCAGCACGCCTATCAGCGTAAATATGGCCTGTATCAAACGGCGAACGATATAAGCGCCCATTCGCTATTTTCCTTTCAATTGCTTGCGCAATTCGGTATCAACACGAATACATTTTAAATAACCGTAGCCGACCGGATGCGGCTTGCCGTTTTTTATCCATTTGTAGCGTAGAGAAAAATACTCCGGCTCACGCAAATAGGACATGGGACAATCTTCATTGACAATGCGCACCATCTCGGCATAAGCCTTCAGGCGGTACTCGCGATCCAGATTATATTGAATTTGCTCATACAACTTGTCAAATTCCGGATTGGCGTAATTGGTGTCGTTGGACCCTTTGTCGATATTGCCCGAATAATAAAGCTGCAGAAAATTCTCCGCATCAGGATAATCCGCGTGCCAGCCCATGGTCGCTATCTGCATTTTTTTCAGTTGAACCCTCTTTTGAAACGTGGGCCAGTCCTGCGGGTTCACTTTTAAACGAATGCCCACCTGCTGATATTGCTGCTGGATAAACTCTCCGTACCTCCGGTCGAACTCCTGATCTCCCGGCAAATCCAGCGTTAATTCGGGAATCTCCCCATTGGCATCCAGCAAGCCCCATTCGCCCAGTTCCACTTTGGCCTGAGCAATCTTCTCTTTGGCCGCTTCGAGATCATAGCGGGCATAAGGACTGGGTTCGGCAATTTCGTATCCGGGCAGGAGGCTGGGAATGATATTGACCGAACGCCGGCCCAGGCCGCTGAAAAGAACATCGCACATGGCCTCGACATCGACGGCCAGACTCAATCCCTGGCGCAGCGATTTGCTCCGCCCTACAATTTCGTCCCGCATGTTGAAGGCGACCCAGAACAACGAGGGCTTGGTGAATTTATTAAGAATAATATGTTTGTCCCGCCACTCCTCAACCAATTCCTTGTCCGGAGTAATAACCTGTTGAAATACTTTTTCCGGCACGCCCGTAGAATCAAACCGGCCGCGCAAAAACAACTGCCAGATGGTGGTATCGTGGGGAACGTAATGAAATATCGCCTTATCAATGAAGGGCAAAGGTTTGCCGGCGTCGTCCAGCAGACCGCCTTCCTTGTCGCCGGGTTCGCCCTCGTCCGGATAAAATCCATGAATATAGTTAGGATTCTTTTCCAAAACGATCTGGCTGGTCTGTCGCCACTTAGTCATCAAATACGGGCCGGTACCGACAAAATGTTCCGGCTTGTTAAAACGTATCAGCCGTTGCTTATCGGGAATAATCCGGCGGCCGCCGCGGCCGTCATCTTCCCTGGCCAGATAGTAATCAATCGCTTCGCGCGGCGTCGGTGCAAAAAAATGCCCGGCCAGAACATATTCCAGGCGGGGGAATGGGTTCACGAGCTTGATTTGAAGCGTGTAATCATCCAGCGCCTCAATGCCTTCAACGTCCAGATCATAACGACTGAAATCCCCGGCGCTGTAATGTTTGGTCTTCTCACGATAATCATTCAGACCAACAACAGTATTCTCTCCCAGTAAGGGCCAGGCCAATATGGAGTTGACATGAAAATCAGCAACCCGTTTAAAGGCCAGAACAAAATCATCGGCTTTGACATCTCGAGCCTTGTAAGGGGTTTTTTGCTCCGATTCAAAACAGGAATTGGGAGCATATTTGATGCCTTTTTTTATCTTGATCGTCACGGTGCGGCCGTCCGAACTGTACGCCGGCATCTCCTCGGCAAGAATCGGCTCCAAAACGACAGGACGTTTGAGATAATGATAATGATAGAGGGTTTCATAAACATTGGAAATTATTGATGTTGTTCCGACATCTCCCAATTCCGCTGAATCAAACGAACGTACCTTGGATAAATAAGGAAGATGATATATAACTAAACCTTCCTCACCATCGCTTTCGATGGATAATGCCAGATAAATACCCGGCGCCGCGACTATTATTCCCACGAAAAACAAGGCCAAAATATAAAAGCGTCCCATAGTTATTCCTTAAAGCTTACGAATGCCGCGGGTCGAAGGCGTCCCGCAGGCCGTCGCCGATAAAATTCAGACACAACAGCGTCATACCCAGCAGCCCGCAGGGAAACACCACCATCCACCAGAAGCTTACGACGGTATTGACCGCGCGCACGCCTTCGGAGGCAAGACTGCCCCAACTGGGCATGGGGGCCTGTACGCCGATACCCAGAAAGCTTAAAAACGACTCCTGCAGAATCGCCTGGGGGACGGTCAAGGTGGCATAAACCACAATTGGGCCGACCAGATTCGGCAGCAGGTGACGAACCAATATCCGCCTCGTGGGAACACCCAGTGCCCGGGCCGCTTCGATAAACGGCTGGGCCTTGAGGCTCAGCACCTGCCCCCGGATCACTCGCGCCATGGTCAGCCAGCTCACACCACCGATGGCGACGAACAGGATAATAATGTTCGCCGCTCGCGTCTGGCCGGGACCAAAAAGCGTCTCCAGCAGTATAACCAGTTTCGGCTCGAATGCAATCTTAAGTAAAATGACCAGCAGAATATACGGTAACCCATAGAGGATATCGACGAAACGCATCATGACCGAGTCAATCCGCCCACCGTACCAGCCGGCCAACGCCCCCCAGCCGGTGCCGATGACCACGGCGATAACCGCGGCCGCCAAGCCGATACTCAGGCTGATTAACCCGCCGAACAGACACCGCCACAAAAGGTTACGTCCCAACTCATCGAAGCCGAACGGGGCGAACACCCCCAGGAACTGCGGGGCGGTGCGGTTATGCTCCAGATGCTGCTGCTGGTATTGACGGGCGCTCCAGGGGGCCGCAGCGGCACACACGCCCAGGATAAGCACCAAAATGACCATCGCCCCCACCGCCGCACGGTTCCGTCGGAACCGCCGCCACAGGCTGACCTGGCGAATACTCGCTGTCGGCGTCTGTTCAATGACTTGTGTTGGTGCTGTTGCCATCATTACCTATGTACGTCACTCCCGCCCATCCGTGTCGTTCCCGCGCGGGCGGGAATCCGTGACGCGGGCATCCTGCCCGCGAAC
>CAZOCV010000206.1:0-5806 GCA_964578395.1 uncultured Pirellulales bacterium | reverse complement strand
ATCCGTGCCCCGGAATTTACCAGCGTCTGCCCCCGCACCGGCCAGCCCGATTTTGGCGTCATCACCATTCGCTACACTCCCGATAAAACCTGCTTGGAACTCAAGGCCCTGAAATATTATCTGCAAAGCTATAGAAATAAGGGAATTTTCTACGAAGCGGCCACCAATAAAATCACCGACGACCTCGTCACCGCCTGCCGGCCCCGCCGCATGACCGTCACCGGCGAATTCTCCGCCCGCGGCGGCATCACCACCACCGTCACCGTCACCTATCCCACAAAAAACACATAATTCTTATAACCTCTTACATAATAAGTAATTATAGACAATTTGCATCAAAAAGGGATAGATTGCTAACTTTACCTTGCAATTTATCCCATCATTGTTATAATATCCATAGAGCCTTTGTGAAATCTCAGGTTTGAAGGGTATAATTATGCCAATTCAATGGATAAACCGATCCATAGAAGCAGAACTCATCCGGACATGCCAGGAATACCCTGTGGTAACCATCACCGGCCCCCGGCAATCCGGTAAAACATCCCTCGCCAAGCGGTATTGCCAGGGATATTCATACGCCAATATGGAATTGCCGGAGATTCGCAATCTCGCCCAAACCGATCCCAAGGCGTTTTTTAGTGCTTTTCCAGCGCCGGTTATCATCGATGAAGTCCAACGCGTTCCTGAGCTTCTTTCCTATATACAGGTTTATGCGGACGAAACGGATAAACGAGGCCAATACATCCTCACCGGCAGCCACCAGTTGGGCCTCGCCGCCGCCATTAGCCAGTCGCTTGCCGGCCGAACCGCCCTGCTAAAACTATTACCCCTGTCTCTTGCCGAACTGAAAAACGCCGGTGTAGAGATTTCCCGAGATGAGATTTTGTTCAAAGGATTTATGCCGCGCCTCTACCAGGAGGATATTCGCCCCACAACGCTTTATTCAGAGTATTTTCAAAACTATATTGAACGAGACTTGCGTCAATTGGCCTCCATCCGCGACTTGCTGTTATTTGAAAAATTTATGCGCGTATTGGCGGGCCGCGTCGGACAAATTATCAATGTCAGCTCTTTGGCGAACGATGTCGGTGTTTCGCGTTCCGCCCTCAATGAATGGCTTTCTGTTCTGGAAGCCTCTTTTATTATCTTTCGACTGCCGCCCTGGTTTGAAAACGCCAATAAACGCGCCATCAAAACGCCCAAACTATACTTTACCGAACCCGGCCTTGTCGCCTGGCTCCTGGAGATAGAAACCACACAACAAATCTCCCGCGACCCTTTGATGGGCAACCTTTTTGAAAATATGGTTGTCGTCGAAGCCCTCAAGGCCAGGCTAAACACAGGATTGATGCCGAACCTTTACTTTTACCGGGATACCAAAGGTAACGAAGTTGATTTGATTATCCGTCAGCATCGACAACTTATCCCCGTTGAAATTAAAGCCGCAATGACATTTTCATCGGAGATGGCCAGAGAAATAAAGCATTTTTGCGGAAGATTTAACGATGCCCTGCCCGGCGCCGTCATTTATGCCGGTCAAATGGAAACTTCATCTGAAACAACCCGGATTTTGAATTTCATCAATACCTCTGAACTCCTTGATCCCCCAGACAAAATGATTCCTGGGGCATAAAAAAAGACCGAGACAGATTAATCTAACCCGATCTTTCAAAATCAATTCGCCTCGCCGTCAGACGAAGCACAAACTACAACTTCGTACTCACAACCAGCATTTCAAAATCTTCGGTTCCCAGCTTATCGTTTCTGCTGAAAGCGCCGAGTTTGGCCCCGAAAATGCCGATATCCAGAATCCGCGTACCCTTGTCCGCGCCGATCTCCTGCTCGATAAAATCACATTCACCCAGCGCCCCCTGGGTGAAAGGCTCTTTATCGTACCCGTCGGCAAAATTCTCAAACAATGTCTCATACCATTGTTTCATCGCTAAAATCCTTTCCGCGACCAAACGCCGCAGTCATTCTCACTTCATTAATCAATGACCTCCATTAAATCAGTTTTATTTGGTGCGCACACCCGCGTGTGCGCTGTCAAACCGTCGCCATCTTGCGATTCTTCAAAAAACACCTCAACAAAAAGATTCATCGACTTGACTGGTTACAAGCATAATATATCCCCTACCGGTCCCTACAAGAGGCAATCGGCTTTGACAATAAAACTATCCTTGAAAACGCAAAAATAAAATTCAGATTTTTAGTCGACTTCCACCAGCCAATTCTGAGCCAGTAAAGCCAAATCAAGCAAATTGACAACACCATCATAATTAGTGTCTTCAGGTAGTGGCCAGTCTTTCATGCTCGCCTTATAAAGTCCGCCATAGGCACCCATATTAATTCTACCGCCATTGGGCATACGTTCCTTGGAACTATCCGACGTCGGATCGCCGGCTGCGATACAAGAACTCGTTACATCATCAAGCACCCATTGCGTTAAATTCGGATTATATCTGCCCCTTTCAGAAAGCAGATGATAGTCGCCATTTGCTATATCCGCAAACAAGGGATCTACAAGTATATTCCCTTCTCCCGCCGCACCCCGCTCAACACATGAGTAGCTGACGGTCCCGCCGTAACAATCGGCAATAGAATTGGCCCAGAAGATCGAATTATTAACCTTGGGATTGCCTTGCCCCCAAACAGCCAAACCATATCCATTACGAACGGATGTCACATTATTAATAGTTGGCGAACCGCTGCCACAGTAAATTCCCGCAAATACGCCTGTTACAATAAAATTCTCCAACACGGATGCTTCCGTTTCATTATTATCAAAAACCACGCAGGCAAAGGTTTGAGGTATATCCGCAGCGCCGGAATCACTTTCGGATGAACTGCTTTCCAGCGGAGCAAGATTAGGTCCCAGCAATGTCACGGCATCATTAACAGCCTTGACGATTATTTCTTTGCCGAGAAAATCAATTACTTCCTCATATATTCCGCCTTCGACAAAAACTGTATCGCCATCCCAAGCCTCATCAATGGCCCGCTGGATGCTGGCGAAAGGTTCTTGTTCCGTAAGACCAAAACCTGAATCATCACCAATAGTTTTGTTTACATAGTATTGGGTAATCGGATGCACGATGTTTACTGTTTTATGAGCCTCAACCGACTGTTCTCCAATAGTAAAATGAGCTGTAATGGTAATTGTCCCGTCTTTATCGTACGTCGTAACCCGACCCTGCTGATCAATGTTTGCCGCACCCTCAGGTTCACAGGTTATGGACCAGTCGACTTTCGAAGTAACAAACCACTCATAACCACCTTCATATTCCACCGCCGCCTGAAAACCCGTCATACCATACTCGTTTATATTTTCTAGCCCCTTTATCTCGAAACCCACAATTTGATTCGACGACAAATTGGGCATCGAAAACGCCGTAAGATAACCATTGCTCCCGGCAACATAAAGCCGGTTATCGCTCATCGCCATATAGCCGCTAACGGGATATTGCCATTGCCTTTGTTGATCTTCAAGTGAAATCACGTACGTGTTACTACTGCTTCTGGCGATAAAATGAGAATCCGTAATAATCATTTCACCAATAAAATTCTCTGCCTCCGCATATGTCCAAAGAAGATGGCCGGTGATTTCGTCAATAGCATTTATATCTCCATCATTAATGGCATATATCACAGAATCCGCTACACAAGGCTGTCCACTATAACTACCAAGTAACTCAAAACCTATCTGGCGATTTACCAGATCAAAACAAATAAGTCTGCCATTATATATCGCCAGAACATTGTTATTGCCCCCAATGACGGGAGCCAGATCCATACTCCAGCCATGCCAATCGAAATTATTATCGGTTATGCTGAATACGGTATTGCCTGTCTGCTTATCCAGAGCCGACAGAAGACCGCCGACATAAGCATAAGCATAATCCGCATCCACCGCGGGCGTCCAGTCATCATACTGCGCCAGGCTTTTAAACCAATACTGGTTTCCCGTAAACGCATCAAAACAATACGCTCCGCCATAGTAACCGCCATTGACAAACACTCTGTCGCCATAAACTGTCGGCGCGTAATAGTTTTCCCATTGTGCTGAATGCGGTGCCTTAAACAAAACCTCACCCGTATTCGCATCATAAGCCTCTAAATACGTATCACCGCTGTGATTACCCCATTGCATATAAACAATACCATTGGCGAAACTGGGAAACGATCCATGACGATGATGCGATGTTTTGCTCCAAAGCAGGCTGCCGGTTAACCCGTCCACGACATCCAGTCTATTACCTAGGCCTGAGGTAAACACCTTGCCGTCTGCGGCCGTTATTCGGTTCAGATCCGTATTAGGCAGTTGCACTTGCCAAAGCAGTTCAAACTGTTCCGGCCAAAGTGTGGCAGGCAAATAACCATTATGCTTGGTACTGGCCTGGTACATGGACCAGTCGCCGGCATTTGGGGTTAACGGCTTGGGTATAACGGTAATGGTTTTTTGCGTCTGTTTGACGGTTTCCCCCTTCGTATAAACCGCTTGTAAAATGATTGTTGCCTCCTCTGCAACCTCTCCCGTTGCCAATTGTCCAGCTTCATTAACCGTCGCAATCTCGGAGCCTTCGACGGACCAGGTAACCTCTTCAGTTAAATTTTGAACTGCGCCATTGACATAAACACCTATGACAGTGTAGTTAATATAACTTTGGGCGGGTACAATCGTGGGGCCGAAAATAGTGATATAATCCAATTCTACGTCTTGATACGTATTAAGAACATCTATTTCCGCCGTCACCGTGTAATTAAACGATTCCGTAAAAATGGTTTCAGTAAACGTCTTGCCGTTTTTTAAGGTAAATATAGCCTCAAACGGTATAATGGAGCCCACCGGTGAAGAAAGCATATGAAATCTTGAATCCGCGTAGTTGGCCGGCCCATCGAAGACAATTTCTGCCAGCCCATTAAGCGTAGCCGTGGTCGCTCCTTCCGTAGCTCTTAGAACAAGTGGGCCATATACGTCGAGTTGAAAATGTGCAGAGTGATCTCCGGAATCGTAATCTGTCGGTCTCAAAATAAGTCCGCCAGAATCGAATTGATAAAGCAACTCAACGCCTTGCCGTGAGATTGAGCGGTATGACATATTACCGTAAGAATAAGAACCCGCTCCACTAGACCATGAACTGCCGTTGTTCAGGTAATAATCGTCGATACGACCAACTATATAAACTGTGCCTTGCGGAGAGTACGAGGTTGATTCAGAAGCTGTAATTCGGTCGATGGTATAAGGACTGTATAAGTTGATATCCGCCGCCGCAAAAACTTCTGAAGCCCCCGATGAAGCCGTCGGCGCCACCTCGATTGAACTTTCCATAGCGAGGTTGTCCTCACCCTGCAACGGCTGGCCGCCAACGTCCGTATTTCGTGGTATAAATTGCCCCTCCGAGGTTACTATGCCAATGACACTCCCATCCTGGTCGAAAACCTCGCGATCAACAGCTACTGTTTCAGCGCCAAAACTCCACGAACACACTCCCAGTAATAACACAATACTAATAACAATTGCTTGTCTCATATTTTCACTCCTGTTTTCGATAATAAACCTACCCAAATTTTGCAATGCGACACACGCAACAATTAGAAATTCCCTTACGAACCATGATTATACTCGAGAACCCCCAAACTACAATCCCCAAATCTAGTAAAAATCAAAATATAAGGACTATTTTATATCCCCTGGACGTTTTCTTGCCCGGAAAATAGGCATCTGCCATTTATTAATGTATTTGATGGATTATCTCTAGAATTCAATATTGAGCAATATTATCAAGATATACACCGTCCTGTATTG
>CAZOCV010000205.1:3650-5915 GCA_964578395.1 uncultured Pirellulales bacterium | reverse complement strand
CAGGCGCCGCAGGCCGGCGGAAATGTCGGATTGCTCGATGGTTCTGTGCATTGGAAGAGTATTTTAGACATGGAGAAGCACAGCGTTTTGAATAATTATAACCTGCCAAGCAACATTGATGTATATGCCTGGTGGTGATCGTTACGGTAAGATTATCAAAACTACGGTAGTTTTTCCATGACAGTCGTGGCGTGATATCATCATGCCCGCCAACCAGAGCCAACCAGCAGCAGGGATATTTGTGTTAAAAACCATAAGTAAACAAAGTCAAACCGTTTCGGCCTCAACGATTATCGACCGAACTTCGCCTGCGATTCCGTGGCAGCCGCGTCCGGCGGGTTCGACGGATGTCGTCTGGCGTCACGACAAAAATCCCATTATCGGCCGGCGGCCCATCCCGTGCGCTCAGGGGGTATATAACAGCGCCGTGGTGCGCTACAAAACCGGCTATGTGGGGATTTTCCGCGTCGATCACAAAAACCGCATGCCGCGCCTGCATTTCGGTTACGCGCATGACGGGCTTGCCTGGACGATTGAGCCGGAGCCGATTGTGCTCACTGGGGCGGCGTCCGACGTCCGCAAAATGGAATATGCCTACGACCCGCGTCTGTGCCAGATTGAGGACGACTGGTACATCACCTGGTGTAACGGCTATCACGGCCCGACCATCGGCATGGCTCGCACGAAAGATTTCGTTGCTTACGAACAACTGGAAAACGCTTTTTTACCCTTTAACCGCAACGGCGTTCTGTTCCCGCGCAGGATTAATGGCAATTACGCCATGCTCAATCGCCCCAGCGATAATGGCCATACGCGTTTTGGCGATATTTTTTATAGCGAAAGCCCGGACATGACGTTCTGGGGCAAGCATCGTCATGTGATGGCCGCGGGCGGGCAATGGTGGCAGGGGGTCAAGATCGGCGCCGGTCCAATCCCGATTGAAACCAAAGAGGGCTGGCTGATGTTCTACCACGGTGTGCTCAGCACCTGCAATGGTTTCATCTACAGTATGGGTGCGGCCCTGTTGGATATCCACCAGCCCTGGAAGGTGCTTTATCGCACCCATGAACCTCTTTTAGCCCCCGAAATGAGTTATGAGACCGCGGGAAATGTGGCCAACGTTATTTTCCCGTGCGCCTGTTTGTATGATGAAGACAGTGGGAAAATCGCCATTTACTATGGGGCGGCCGATACCTGCACGTGTCTGGCGTATGCCGACCGCGACGAATTAATTACTTTCATCAAAAATCACTCCGAAGTATGATATGTCAACCATGATTGTGCTGAGAAAAGACAGCTTGCCGTTTCCTGTCGGGCAAAATCCTCTGCGTCGGGCATAACATGATTTCGGAGGCACAAGATGACGGCTGACTCTGGCATTCGTGCGTTTTCAAGAGCCCCCATTCTGGGAATTGTGCTGTTAACATCTTTAAATATCACCGGTCTGCCTGCGGAATCGGCTTACCGCATGGGTATTCTCCAAAGCCAGGATGATTTTCCGCCGCTGGTCGCGTCGCTTAGTTCATCTTCGGTGGATTTTACCGTTGTGACGTACAACGATCTGGCGGCGGATGGCGCCTGCCTCAAGCCCTTTGACGGCCTGTTAGTTCCCCACAGCCCGGACTTTCCGCAGGCGGCGTATGCCGACCTCAAAGGCTATATCGAAAGCGGCCGCGACCTTATCCTGCTGGGCGGCCGGCCATTTTCCCGGCCGTTGTGGCGGTTCCAAAATCAATGGCTCACCCGCGAAGAACTTCGCGGCCAAATACAGCACACATTCACCGGTTCTCAGGCGTTAATCGCATCCCGTTCACCGGCGGCCTGGAAACGGCACGCGCAAAATTTGAAAACCCCTTCCCGGATTACCAGCGAGAATGGCCAGTTCAATCTCGAAATCAGGGATATCGATCTCTGGGCCTGGGATGCCTTTGCTCATGAGTTTCCGGATAACGTCCCCGCCGAACATAACACCCTGACCTTTGAACTGAAAGCCTCGCCGCCAACCAGAAGCGTTGTCATTGAGGTTATCGAAAAGGATAAATCACGCTGGGTATATGTCGCACCCGTCGGTGAGCCATGGCAAAAGCATATGGTCTGTACCACGGACTTCCAATTTTTTGCGGATGGTTCGCCGCCGCATCGCGGTTTTGCCGGCGATAAGCTGAATCTGGCCAAGGGCAAGTCGATATCGGTGGGGCTGGCTTTTACTTTTTCTCCTTTCGCGGCGGGTAGTCACGACATTTCCATCCGAGGGATAGCGACGGG
>CAZOCV010000205.1:0-3550 GCA_964578395.1 uncultured Pirellulales bacterium | reverse complement strand
CCAGATAATCGATCATCTTAAAAATAAAAATTTACCGCCGCGCTATCAAAAACAAAACAACGCGGCTAAATCACGAAAAATCGCAACTCATGCCGATGCCGGCCGCAAGGATAAACCCCGGCCTTTGCGGATAAGCCCCGACGGCCGACATTTCTTGACGGCGGACGACCGGCGGTTCTTTGCCATAGGGTGCAATTATCTCGGCCCCTGGGATCGCAAGTGTCAATTGGGCGGCTCCCTGTTTGACGCGGCCAAAATTGAAGCCGATTTCCGCGCCGCCCGGAAAGCCGGCATTAACCTGTTTCGCTTCTGGCCCCCGGCGATTGAAAATGACCCCGCTGATTTCCTGACCATACTGGCCCTGGCGGAAAAGTATGATATTTATCTTCTACTGCTTCCTGTGCCGCATGCCCAGCCCAGTGACAAGGAAACCCTTGCGGCCCTGCAAACCTATGTCCGGCTCGCCGCCGATTGCCCCATGGTTATGGGCTACGATTTAATGAACGAGCCTTTGCTTACCGATATCGGGGCGATTCGCATCAATGACCAATCGAGTCCTCTCATCCGGCACAACACCTATGAGCGTTATGACCCGGACCTCTTTAACCGTCTCTGGGTGGATCAGCTCGCGCAGAATCGTTCCGGCTGGCCCGCCGTCAAGCCTTGGGTTAAAGACGATGATGCACGTGAACTTCTCGCCGCGCATTTTCTGGGCGAAAAGCTTTTGCAGCAGCAACTGACCTGCGGCAATATGTCCCTGCTGTGCGGCCTGGAAAAAGAACTCAGGCTCCCTCCGGAATATCAAGAGTTTCAGCAGGCGCTGAATCAGACGTTTGCCAACTGGATTAATTTCCAAACTGACGCCCTGAAAAAAATGACGTCCGGCCAATACCTCACCATCGGTTATAATAGCCCGCTGGCTGCCCTTGCCGCGAATCAGACGCTCGATTTTCAGGCCTATCATCTTTATTACCTGCCGTACAGTCGGCGTGAGTTTGAACAGTCGCTTTCAACCCTCGACAGGCTGCGCGATATTTTCCCGCATCAGCCGATTACCCTCGGCGAGTTCGGCTACTCCTCGGGCCTGAAACTTCCTGACGGCGAATATCTCGACATCCACTCCGCCGGCATCGCGGAAATGATGACAATGCTTTACGCCTATGCCCACGATTACAGCGGCGTCATGTTCTGGCTGCTCACGGAATGGCCCATCGCCATCATGGCGCACAACGCCCCGTGGATACCGCCGGATAAATACGTTCACGAGTCGCGCCTGGGGATGTATTATCACGACGGCACCGAGTCGCCCCACCCCAAACCCATTGCCTGTGCTGCGGCTTTCTTCCGGGACTACCTCGATACGCAGCCTTCAGGCTCAGGCACATTCACCCTGACCGATGCCGCACTGCACATTAAAACCGGCTACGTGTTTCAGGCACCCCATGCACTATTTATCGGCAATCAGAAATACGAAAGCGATGCGGTTTCCTTCACGGCCCGGCATCCGGCCAATGTGATGATTCGCTGGGACCGGCAATCGATTCACCTGATGGCCACGGCGGATGCGTTCATCACGGTCAATCCGGTTTTAATCACCGGGCGAGCCATGCGGCAGCCCATCAAGGTTATCGGTAACTATGCCGACCTGCGCCTTAAAGATAAAGAGATAGGCGTAAACCTGCTCGCCGGTGAAACCATACAAATATCGCTTTGTGAAATCGAAGAGGAGAACTCCGCAAATGAAACTTAAACGTTGTGAAAAAAATCCTGTTCTTTCTCCTAATCCCAAAAATAAATGGGAAAGCCTCGTTACCACCAATCCCGCCGCGTGGTATGATTCAGCGGCGGGGTGTTTTAAAATGCTTTATCGCGCCGCCGGCGATGACCCGGAACATCGCATTTATTTCGGCCTGGCCGAAAGTCGTGACGGCGTCAACTGGAAACGGGTATTCGACCAGCCGGTTTTTTCACCCGGACACGACACCCTTGACGCCGGCTGCGTCGAAGACCCTCGCGTCATCAAAATGGGAGATGATTACCTTATCACGTATGCCAGCCGCCCGTTTCCTCCGGGACAATATTGGCTCAAGGATGGCCGAAAATTCAAAGCGCCGGCTTGTCCGGGCTATTTTCCGAAAATGATGCAGGAAAACGCCACGGCGACGTTTTTGGTGATTACCCGCGATTTTAAAACCTTTTTCCGGGCGGGCTGCCTGACCGATCCGCGTTACGATGATCGTGATGTGATTTTATTTCCGGAAAAAGTCGGCGGCCGGTTTGTCATGATGCATCGCCCGATGCAATGGTGCGGCCGGGGCTATCCCAATGAGCATCCCGCCATTTGGATAAGCAAGGCCGATGACCTGCTCGGATTTCGCGACAGCGTCCTGCTGGCTCAGGCCAAATTCCCCTGGGAACTCAAAATCGGCGGCAATACCCCGCCGATAAAAACCGCCGCGGGCTGGCTGACGCTGTACCATGCGGTCGGCCATGACGGCTATTATCGTCTGGGTGCGTTGCTATTGGATTTGGAAGACCCGGCTATGGTGCGCTATCGCACCAGAGACTGGATTTTGCAGCCGGAAGAATCCTATGAAACGGAAGGCTTCTATAACGGCGTTGTTTTTCCGTGCGGGAAAGTGGTTCGCGGCGATACGCTGTATGTTTACTATGGCGGCGCCGACAAGTACGTCGGTCTGGCGACGTGTTCGCTGACCGAACTGCTGGACTATCTCAAAACCTGTCCGGAGTAAATAGATTTTTATAATTTCGCCGTCTTGTCATGTTTACATCGAGGCGGTTTTCGCATAATGTCATGCGTTGCGTATTGAAACAATCGTTACCTTCATGGACAAGGAGGTTGACATGTTTTCCATCAAACTGCTGGGACTAATATGCCTGATAGCCGCCGTCGCTGCCGACACCGCCAAAGTGGAAGTCTCTGCGCCGCAGGAAAAAGCCGTGAGCCCCTGGGAAGAAACCATTTGTGAATTTGAGCAATGGGATGCGAAGAACACGCCGCCTCAGAATGCCGTTTTGTTCGTGGGCAGTTCCAGCATTCGCGGCTGGAAAACCGCTCAATGTTTTCCGGAGCTTACCGTAATTAATCGCGGCTTTGGCGGATCAAAAATTCCCGATGTGCTGGCGTTTACCGACCGCATTGTCGTAAAGTACAAGCCCAGGCTCATTGTATTTTATTGCGGCGACAACGATATCGCGGAAAATATGCCGCCAGAAACGGTCCGGGATAATTTCGTTATCTTCGCCCAGCGTATGGCCCGGCAGCTTCCCGATACGCCCATTATATTTATCACCATCAAGCCCAGCGGCGCACGCTGGTCGCTTTGGCCCCAAATGCAGCAGGCCAACGCGCTGATAAAAACGTATTGCCAAAAGCACGAAAAGCTCTATTGGCTGGACCTGGCAAGCGGCCTGCTGGGAGACGATGGCCAACCTAACGATGTTTTTTTTCTGGAGGACCGTCTGCATCTATCGGATAAGGGCTATGCCCTGTGGACGCAAAAACTGCGCGAGCTGATTCATCAGGTAA
>CAZOCV010000204.1:0-5959 GCA_964578395.1 uncultured Pirellulales bacterium | reverse complement strand
AAAACGTCGCCTGGTCCAGACGAATATCATACAAATCCGGATCCTGCTTCAATAAATAAGACCACATCTGCTGTAATTCCGGATACATGCGGCGTTCGGCAAACATCTTCGCCTGTTGCCGGGCGATATCCAGATTCAGCGGCTGGTTGCTGTTACGCAGGGCGTAGGTCTGTGCCTCTTTTAATTTTTTGAACGCCTCATCCCATAAAGGTTTGGCCTTTTCCTCCGTCAAGGTCTTGTGCCGCTCATTGGCCTGCTGAGGATCCGGTATGGCGGCAACCTCGGCGGCGATCTCCGCATCCGCCTGGCGGGCCTGTGCAATAAGCGTCTGGGCCTCATCAATAAACGGCTGCGGATCCTTGAATCTCGATAAAATGATGAAAAATGCCAGCAGCACGAATCCCAGCCCCACCAGCACCAGAATCGTCACCAGATTTTTATTAATACGTTTGCGTGCCATAAGCTTCGTTCCGCTCCATAGTAAATATTAATTTTGCTTCGCCGCCGGAGGATATACCTCACCGCGCTTTTCCGCCGCCTTCACCGCCGCCCAATCCGGCCAATGGTCCGCCTCCAAAACCGGCAGAACCACCTGCATCAGTTTTTCTGCTCCGGCCAGGGCCGTCTCCGGAGATAGCTCCACGGGTCCGAAATCAATCTCCACCTTGCTGAAATACGCATGACGGTCAAAAATACTATTGACCCGCAGACGCACACGGTCGCGCGTGCATTCGTAATCCCCATTGACGCTGAAAAAGTATATGACCGGCTTGCGAAATTCACTGAAATTACGCACCATCAGCCAGTCCGTCACCCGCACGGGAATTTCCCGCATCGCGCCGTTATCCCCGTCCTTCGCCGCAACCTTGATGGTGGTGTTATACGAATCCTGCATTTGCCCGCCGCTGCCTGTATAGCACCAGTCCGGCACATGCGGCACGGCGTCCGGATCGCCGGTGTAATAAGTAATAAATAAATAAACCCACCGCGTCGGATCTTTGGCCTCTACGCGGGTGTCTTCCAGAACCCACTGAACATAATCCTGTGCTCCGAGCGTATCCTCCACGGCCTTGTCCTCTATCTTGATCGAACGCACCAGTTTATAAGGCCACAATTTGGATTGGTTCACATCATCCAGCGGCTTTTGCAGCGGCACGGGTTCCTTACGCAAATAAAACTCCAGTTTATCTGCGGCCACACGCATCCCCACCGCCGATGCCGCCAGCACCCCGATGCACACCAGAAACGCCGGCTGCCTTACCAGACTATGCAAAGGATTCATGGTTTCGTCTTTCATCCTTTGTCCTCCCCGTGCTTGACCACCAGCACCGCGCCTTGCTCCTCCTCTTCGTCGATGTAAATCCGGTTCATAATCCATGCCAAAAGGCCATACAGCCCGAAAGCCACACCCAGCATCGCCAGCCCCAGCAGCGTATGCGGCGTGCCCGTCGTGTATTGCGGCCCGATGTAAATGTAAATCAATCCCGTCAGCAACACCCGCAGAATATTACAGAAAATGGCGATCGGAATCGTACTCACCACCAAAATCAGCCGATGTACGAGCGGGCGATATTCCAGATACGCCATCGCCACCCCCAGCGCCACAAACGCCGTCAGCAAGTGCATGCCGCTGCACGCTTCGGCGACGTCCAGCCGCAGCGGCGCCGCCCCATACGTGCCTTCAATAATCACTCCCTTGGCTTCGCAATATACGCTGGGCATCAGGTTCAGCACCCCCGCCGCCGCACTCGACGCCCACATCCGCATCGGAAACGTTATCTGGTAATATAATCTCGCCGGTAAAGGCATGGCGAATATCAAATAAGCCACCGGCAGCCAGGTATATTTTAAAATCTTCCAGCCGCCCAGCAGCAGCACCACCCCGCCCAAAAGCGATATCATCATCACCTGCCGGCCGTAATACATGTTCTTGACCAGGCCAATATAAACATAGCCCGCCAGACTCGCCAGAATAACCAGCAAACCCACATAACTCGGCTTGCCCACGGTTTCCTTAATATGCTTGCGTTCCTGATACAGAAAATAAAGGCTGAAAAAAGGTATCAGAATCCCGTGCGATTCATTGGTGTCCTGCCAGCGGCCGACCAGACGCACCAGCTCTTCCTGAAACAGCCACGCATACAGACCTCCCACGATCAGCACTTTCCAGCAACGCTCGATAAACAACGAACGTCCCGGCACCGGTAACGTCGCCGCCGCGGATAGCGATTGATCAGGTTGCGTATTATTCTCCGCCGCCATGTATTTCAACCTCTTCCTGTCAAATACCCGCCATAATCAACGGACAACGCCATCAATGCCCCATATCCTTGTCCGCCAGATTGCGATCATACACAAATCCAAAACCATAGGTCGAACGGAAGCTCTGGCGAATCACCGCCACAAACTGCGCCACCGGGTGCGACCCTACGTTAATAATATCGTTTCCCTTAATAAATACGTCGGGCGCCATTCCCTGGAAAAGTTTTTCCACGTCCAACTGATACGTCACTTCCCGATTCGCCCCGATGCGCCGCGTTATCTCACACCGGCTCGGCCAGGCCAGACTCGTCAGCGGCCCCGCGGCCACCAGCGCCTGCTTGAGCGTCAGACGATCGCCCGTCAGCGAATACGGCCCCGGCCGGGCGACTTGACCGCGAACATAAAAAATGCCCGTCGCGTTAAACGGCAACTGTATGTCATCGCCGGGCTGAACCACGATGTTTTGCGATAAATCCCCGCTGCGCAGCTTGCGTAAATTCACCCGAATAACTTCCTGCCCCTGGCTGCCCATCCCCGCGTAATCAAACATCGGCGTTTGCTCCTGCGGCGCAACCGGCTGATAAGGTCCCGCGGGTATTTCCGGCAGCGGCGAAGCCTCCCCATCTATCGGCGTCAGGCGAAATCGGCCGTTTTCCCGCACGGCCTTTATCTCTCCTCCCGTCTCGCCGGCATACGCATCCACATCCGACGCCGACACCACGCTGCCCGTTAATGACCCCGTCGAACCGGCGCGAACCGGCGCGGCATTCACTAATAAATCTTCGGCCGCATAGGGCTTGTTCATTGCCGCAGCGCCGCCCTGCCCGCCCGATAACATCATCATCGGCTTGATGCTTTCCAGCAACTCCTGTTGTTCTTGCTGCGGTGTTAGCTGCGACTCAACCGGTGCTTCCTGCACCGGAATTTCCTCCGGCGCCGGCGAAACCGGAACGGCTTGCGCCGCAGGTTCTTGCATAACAGGCTCCCCCGCATTTCTCACTTCGACGCGCTCCGCCCCGAAAGGAATCCCCTCTGTGGCCTCCCTTCCCAGCACCATCGGCACGGAACGAATCACATAAGCATAATCCACATTTGTCTGCGGTATCCCGCCCGCCTGCGCCAAAGCTTCGGAAATCCGAAAATCCGCTTCACTCATCGGATATCGTCCCGGCGCCGCCACCGCCCCGGAAATACTGAACACCTTTTCCGCCGAACCCGTCACCACCACATTGACTTTGGGGTCTTTGATTACCGTCGGCTTCAGCCGCGCCACCAGATCGTCCGTCAGTTCCAGTTCCGTTCGCCCCGCCGCCGGAAGAGTCCCGATAATCGGCAATGTAATGCGACCGGTATCCGAAACCTGCATCCGTTCGGCATAAGGCGTATTGGTGGTGAACAATTCAAAGATGGATATATCCAGCACATCGCCCGGCCCGATAACATATTCCTCCAGACGCGGCGATAAATCTTCCTGACGCGGATCGCGCGCACCGGCAAATTCCTCCGGCCCTTCGTCCACAACCCCCAAACTGTCCAGAATGATATTGGTCACCGGCGCGGCGCGGTAACGTCCTATGGCATCGGGACCTTCGCACCCCGTCAGGCAGCAAAAATTCACTATTGCGATGATACCCAACCCACACACCATGAACCACCGCTGCCGGGTGCATGATAACCCAATTTGCCATTCCCTTCGGACCCGCCACTTGTTTTCACCCGGCCTGGTTCGTTTTTTTCCCCTTGTCATAATTATCCTTCCATCATCCCTGTTTGGCGGTTACTGACGCTATTCTCTTGGGTTTTAAAATTGCCCTGGCATCACGGCAACCACAGTTATTCCATTCTGACTAACAACTTATAATCGGTTATTCCGTTGGTACTTCTTGACGTTTTTATGTTTATAAAGCACGCTAATATATAAGCTTAGATTGCCAATTCCTTCTGTGAAACCGTTTCTGCAATCCGCGTGCAACCTTTCGTCATTTTCAGTACTGAAAAACCTATAATCCAAGTAATTGTAACCATAATTTATCTACTTTCACTAATTTTCCCTGTTCATTTTCATATCAATTTGCCGATGATTCTAAAAATATTTATCGGGCGTTTGTAAATTGTGATTAAATAGGCAATATTCCTGTTGGCCCGTCCGGCCGACGGGGGTGAAAGTATGAAAATTGCTATTATCGGCGCTGGCGGCCACGGTCGAGTTGTTCTCGACATCATGAACCAGAACCACCAGTTCGAGGTGGTCGGCTTTCTCGACGCCAATCCTGCCATTCACGGCCAAAAAGTGGACGGCGTGACCGTGCTCGGTGACGTTTCGCTTATCCCCCGACTCAAAGAATTCGATATTGGAGCCGTCATCGTCGCCATTGGTGACAATACCATCCGCCGCCACTATGCAGAAATGTTCACTCAGGCCGGCATTCACCTCGTCAGCGCCATCCATCCCAAAGCCAGTATTTCTGATACCGCCATTATCGGGAAAAATGTCGTAATTGCCGCAGGTACAATAATTTGCGCTCACGTCCGCATTGACGATTCCGCCATCCTCAATACCGGCTGCATCGTAGATCACGAATCCCATATCACCGAAGGTGCTCATATTTGCCCCGGTGTACGGCTGGCCGGACATGTACGGGTAAGAGAATCGGCCTTTGTCGGCATCGGCGCTACCATCATCCAGGGCATTACTATCGGCCAGTCCGCCGTTGTCGGCGCCGGAGCGGTCGTTATTGAAGATGTCCCCAACTTTACCACGGTTGTTGGTGTTCCTGCTAAAGCCATAAAACAGACACACTTACCTTTTGTCGAACCAAAAACAGACGAAATTAAACATCAAAAACGATCAAATCGTATTAACATACCATCCGGTCGGTATAATACATCCAAGCCCTTACCCGTTTCCCCGTTACTGCAACCCGGCACTGCTGAGATTGAGCCGGCCCGCTCCTTTGTCAAACCTGTCCGTCGTCGGCTAATTGACCTGGAAAAAGCCGCTCAGCCTCAATAAAAATGAGAAAAAATTTAGTCACGTCCGGCCAGAGCGAACCTGCATCTCGTTTTTTTTCATACATCCTCCTTGTTACATATATATTGCCTCTGCTGCCGGCCGTCGCATTCTTAGGCTGCCGCCATCAATACTATGGAAAAGCGGTATTTGTTCGCCCGGAAAACGCGCCAAACGGCTTCAGTAACGATGAAAACTGGCAAATTTTCTTCAAAACCACCTATTTTTACCCTGTCCGCGATGCTTTTGACCTCTCCTGGCAATGGTCGCGATTAACCCATCGGCCTTTAGAGGCTACCAATCTGACCTCCCATGACTATGTCGCGGATTCCAGTTTTTACACAAACCGCGACATAACCTGCCTGAGTCCTGAACGATTGGCCCAGGGACCGAGCACGGCCGCTGGCCCTTTGCAGCCATTTACCCTACTAAAGCTAAAAACTTCCGGCGGCAGTAAGGGTTTTTTCGCAAAAGACGGCCGAGGGGATACATATCTTGTCAAGCTCGACGACCCTGATTATCCCGAATGCGGCTCCGGGGCGGAAATTATCGCCGCGCGAATCTATTGGGCACTGGGCTATCGTGTGCCGGAGTCGTATCTGATAACCATTTCTGGAACAGGTATTGAGTCATTCGACGGGCAAAGGGCTTTGGCCAGTAAATTTGTGCCGGGCGAGGTGCCGGGCG
>CAZOCV010000203.1:4292-5978 GCA_964578395.1 uncultured Pirellulales bacterium | reverse complement strand
TGGCTATGCTATCGGCATGGGTAGAGCAAAGCGGACAAGTTTAGGCGGCTATGTGTACCATGTTCTGAACCGGGCCAACGGGCGGCTGCGTATCTTTCGCAAAAGCGGCGATTTTACCGCGTTTGAGGAGATTATGGCCGAGGGGCTGGCGCGGGTGGATGTACGGATTTGCGGCTATTGCATTATGGGCAACCACTGGCATTTGCTGCTGTGGCCGCGGGAAGACGGGGATTTAAGCGACTTTATGCATTGGCTAACCCTGACGCATACGCAGCGGTATCACGCCTCGCACGGTACGGCCGGCATCGGTCACGTGTACCGGGGGCGATTCAAAAGCTTCCCGGTGCAAAGCGACCGGCATTATCTGACGGTGCTGCGTTATATTGAGGCCAACCCGCTGCGGGCGAAGATCGTCGAGACGCCGGGGGCGTACCCGTGGTCGAGTTTCGCAGCGCGTGGTGGCCTGGAAAAGCCGTTTCGCTTAAGCGATGGCCCGGTCCCGTTGCCGGTAAACTGGAGCGGGCTGGTCAGCCGTCATCTGGCCGAACCAGATAAGGCGATGATCGCCAACAGCATCAAACGCGGCACGCCAATGGGCGAACCCAACTGGATCGAACGCACGGCCGCGATATTGAACCTTGAATGCACACTCAAACCCAGAGGACGGCCGAAAAAAGGTTCCTGACACCTTAATTTCGTGTCTGACAACTTTAATTGTTGCACTAAGAGTATGGTAGAAAATAAAACACACACATCGAAGATATTAGTCTTTTTGATTGTTTACATTTTTATTGTATGTTGCTTTCACTTTTTTGTTTCAATTTACATATATCGGCCTAAAGAAGTATTAAACTGCATGAAATATTTGCAAGCCAACAAAGCGATAATTGATTATTTTGGAGAAGATGTGAAAATACGTAAATGTTCTCCATTTCGAGGGGATCGAAAAACCAAAAACAAGAATAATGTGGAGGGTGAATATCAATTATGGGTAAAAGGCAAGACGAATAGAGGGTATGTACAAGTATATTGGGAATCAAAAAAAGAATCATTTACTGTACATAAGATTATGTTATTAAATGGACCTTGGGCAACTCAAAATATTTGGCCGGAATATGAAGCTGGAAAAAATATTGTTGCTCCACATTATCTGTTTGCTATGCAAGATTTTGGTTTTATGTTAGTATCAATATTGCTTTACATGATAGCATTACAAAAGCCCAAGTGGTTCAATTTTATTTTTTTACCGCTAATGTTAATTAATAAGGAGAAGATGCCCGGTGTCTTACGATCTCTTGTTCTTTTTTCTATAATATATGGAGTAATTAAATCTGCTTTACATGCATTTAATTTATACAATCCATTATGAATGAAGATTTGCCTGGGCAAAATAAAGGTGTCAGGAACGAATGGTGGTTGCTTAATGGTAAAATAAGGACAGTGAGGTTAAATAGGGCATAATTGGTAACTGTTCCTATTTTTTATTATTAACATGATGAAAAAGACGTATAACATTTTATGGGTAATGGCGGTGTTGATGTCGGGGTGGTTGTGTGGGTGTCAGCACGTGGCGGTGCCGTCGGCGGAGGAGAATGTGATATCGCTGACGGGGGGTGTTGTGGGGACGGGGGAGGCGACGTTAACGGTTTATCCGGCGGGGGAGCAGGCGAACGGGTGGGGGATGAT
>CAZOCV010000203.1:0-4282 GCA_964578395.1 uncultured Pirellulales bacterium | reverse complement strand
GGCGATGGAGAAGGAGGGGACGGAAGTTGCGGCGTGGTTGAATCGGATAGGAGTGACGGCGTTTGTGCTGAAGTACCGTTTGCCGGGGGAGGGTTTTGTGCATCCGGCGCCGCTGGCGGATGCGCAGCAGGCGATTCGGCTGGTGCGGGCGCGGGCGAAGCAGTGGGGGCTGGATGAGGGTAAGATTGGGATCATGGGATTTTCGGCGGGGGGGCATTTGGCGGCGTCGGCGGGGACGCATTTTGCGCGGCCGGTGGAGGCGGGGGAGGTTTCGTGTCGGCCTGATTTTATGGTGCTGATATATCCGGTGATATCGATGCGGGATGAGTTGACGCATCAGGGGTCGAAGCGAAATTTGCTGGGGGCGGGGGCGGATGAGGCGTTGGCGGCGATGATGTCGAATGAGGAGCAGGTGACGGAGCAGACGCCGCCGGTGTTTTTAGTGCATGCGAGTGATGACCGAGTGGTGGCGGCAGAGAATTCGGTGCGGTTTTATCAGGCGTGTTTGCGGGCGGGGGTCAAGGCGGAACTGCATGTGTTTATAGAAGGGGGCCATGGGTTTGGATTGCGGGGCGGCGGGGCGGCGAAGCAGTGGCCCGAGTTGTGCGAGGCATGGATGGGGAAGTTAATTGACAGGGAAGTTAATTGATAATTGATAAGTGTTTTTCGTGGTGATAAAGTAAATCCGTGTCATCCGCGGTTAAAACATATCTGCCACGAATCAACACGAATTATCACGAAAAATCTTGTTCATCCTGTCAATCATGTCTATTTATCTTTGCGGCTAAAAGACAGGGTGTCCTTTTGCCTTTTCTTTGTCCGATAATATCCTAATCCATTTTTATCAACGTCGGGGAAAATAACCATAAACGCGATATCAGTAGTGATAAGCGGCTCAAGGGCTATCATCGCGCAATTATTCTTTCGGGAAATGATAAAACTCATAAAAAAAACCGAAAATAATTGATGACGTCGGTGGAAAAGTCCGGTATGGGTCGTATCTCCGGGGTTTTTCGGCGGCGCGATTCTTAAATATAAGAGTTATATCCAAAAGTATTGACACATTCCGAAATCATGATGTGACCATAAAGCAAGGACATCGCATTTAATGAAGGGATATTTCATGAAACGTTCCATTTATCTAAGCATGGTGTTTTGTGTAATAGTATCTCCGGTTCTTTACGGCGCGGTTTCCGAACCCAACGCCATCGCATCCGGCCGGCCGGATGACTGGTCCGATATCAAGCCGGGAGAGGGAACGGAAAACCTGCTCTTTATGGAAATTCCGATCGTCATCAGCGCCTCGCGCCAGGAGCAGCGCATCAATGAAAGCTCGATTCCCGTAAGCGTGGTTACGGCCGAAGATATCCACTACAGCGGCCTTACCAACCTGTATGAAGCGCTGCAATTTGCGCCCGGCGTGGATATGCTGACGGTGGACCGCAATCGTTATGCTCTGGGTATTCGCGGATTGCATGATACCTGGTCGGATCGCACGCTGACGCTGCTCAACGGCCGGGTGGCGGATAATCCGGCGTTTGGCGGTTCGGAATTTTTGCGCTTGCCCCTGCTGCTGGAAGATATCAAGCAGGTGGAAATTCTGCGCGGTCCCGGCGGCGCCGCCTGGGGCGCCAATGCGTTTAATGGCGCTATCAATATCATTACGAAAACGCCCAGGGAAGCCAAAGGCGTATTCATGTCCAGCGGCGCCAATCTCTTTGGCGACAATTACCATAATTTGCGCTGGGCCGATGGCGGTGACAAATGGGCCTGGAGGATATCCGGCCGCTATGAAGATATGGTAAGCTCCAGTGACGCTCTGGACAGGACGTTTATCAGCACGTGGGATCCGTTTGTGCCTCAGTTCCCGTATCAGTCACAGGATTTCCGACGTTCGCACCTGTTTGACACCGAATTGTATCATTATTTGTCGGAAGATACGACGCTGTCCGGCGGCCTGGGATATTCGAAGATGTATTCGGGCGGCTACGAGGTCATGTATGAATTTCCTTATGGGGATAACCTGCATGAAACGCTGCGTTCGTTTGCCAAGCTGGAACACCGTTACGATGAGCAGCAGAAATTTACGCTGCAATGGTACGGCAATTTCACGTACAACGATTGGCCGCAGCAAGTGCGTTACCGGACGTCGGAAAATCAACTGGAGGCGCAGTTCGATCTGGCGCTGGCGGATAACCATCGGACCACGTTGGGCGGCAGTTTGCGCTTGACGGATTTAGAGCAGGAACTCGTTCGGCCGGCGGATATGCGGCTCAATGAACAGCGGGAAAAACGGGCGGGCGCCTTTATGGTGGACCGCTGGGCGCTGACGGATCGTTTGAGCATCGAAAGTCAGGTGTATGGTGAGTATTATTCAGAAATCGGCGGTGACTGGGCGGGACGGGTCAGCGGACTGTATGCGCTGGATGAAAACCACGATCACATTCTCCGGTTAAGCGGAGCCAAATCCTACCGTACGCCGCTGGCGGCGCTGTGGGGCATGAGCATGAATCGCTGGGGTGGTTATCTTGCCCTGCGTGAAGGTGGCGATCTTCGTAATGAGCAAATATGGTCGGCGGAGGCCGGATACACCGGCAAACTCCACCCCCATGTGACGTGGCGACTGGATACATATTGGCAGGAATATCATGATATGATCGGATTCAGTTATGTGGCCTACGGGACCTATCAGGCCCTGAATCAGGGTCGGGCGGAAGCCTATGGCGCGGAGACCGAACTGATACTGCATGACGACTGGATTAAGGTGTCCTGCTGGTATGCCTTTAATTATTTTGTGCCGGAAGGTCATCGTATGGCCAGCGATCGTAATCAGAAAGTGCGGGCGTATCTGCCGGCCAAACATAAAGCCGGCACCACCATTCGCATGCCTTTACCGGAGGATTTCACGCTCAATTTGAATATGAAGCACAGCGCTTTGTGTGAAGGTCGCTATGGCCCGTCGTGGGGGCCTCGTCCCCGTCCGTTTGATCGCGTGGACCTGACGCTTTCCAAAAAGGTCGCGTTTGGCGATGTTGACGGTGAGTTTATGGTCGGCGTGAGCGATCTGTTTAATGAAACGGAAGAAACGATTGCCGATCAGGTTTCGCCGATTCTGATGCACGACACACCCGGTCGAACCTATTTCGCCCGTATGAGTTTTCAGTTTTAATCGCATCGCTGAAAAAGTTGTACATATAAAACAACGATTAATCGTTAAGGCAAATACGGGTTCATTGTGGCCTGCAATCCGGAGGCCGCCGTGTACTATAGAGCATAAAAAAGGGGCGGATGCGGCCGGCGGAGCCGTTCGGGTTAGGTGTTTATGCCTCTAACCGGGCTTAAGCAATCAGCTTTTTTAATGTAACATCATTTAATTAAACAAGTTATATCTTTATTGCGGGACGGTCGGCCGCCAGGAATACGGGGGATGTATTTTGTGATTAAAATTTTGGAAAAAAATTAAAAATAGATATTGACTTCTGTGTCTAATATTATATACTAGTCAATTATGAGAGAACGAAAAACAGCTTATCAACGTATTCGGCTGGATAATGTTTGGTACGTCATTATGAAGGAAGAAGAATTTCGGGCTTTAACGCAGGCCCGGACAACTTCCAAGGCGAGCGACGCCCTCGAAGCCATGACCTTCAGTAATTTGCGGTTGGCGGATCGTTTGTTGCAGCGGCGTCAGGATGCCGGATTGACACAAAAGGATTTAGCGAAGCTGGCCGGAGTTCGCGTGGAAACGCTCAATCGCATCGAAAAGGGCCGAACGACGCCGGATTTTAAAACGGTACGAAAACTGGTAACCGCCATAAATGAATATACCGGGAAACATAGGAGCTGAACATGTCAACGCCAACGACCGAAAATGTGGAGCAGAAGGTAATTGAGCTGGTCTGCAATCAGGTAGATATCCCCAAAGAAAAAATATCGCTGGACTCGCATTTTATAGCGGATATTGGGTTTGACAGTTTAGACATCGTTGAATTTGTTATGCAGGTTGAAGACGAATTTAATATTTCCGTATCCGATGAAGACAGTGAAAGCATTAAAACTGTCGGAGATGCGGTTAAAGTCATTCAAAAATTAATATCATAGTCCAGCAAAAAAGGATGCGTAATCTTTGTTTCGAAGGGGCCCATAATTCGAGCTATAAAATGTACCGGACACCTTTAATTCATATCTGACGGCGAAAGCGCTAAGTGACGCGGGCATCCTTGCCCGCGTCACCGCTAAAAAAGCGACAGGACGAAACAGGCTATCGGCCTGTTTCGCCCTG
>CAZOCV010000202.1:0-6027 GCA_964578395.1 uncultured Pirellulales bacterium | reverse complement strand
CTCAGGAGGAATTGCTCCACGACGGCGGTAAGCTGGTTTTGTCGCCGCGCTGCAGTGTGCGATTCCACCGGCCCAATCCGGCCAGCACCACGGCAGTGCTGAACCTGGATGCGGCCCGGCTGCCGCGTGCGGATATCCGCCGGGTGCTGCTGCTGGACCGTGAGTTTGTGGTTGGGCCGCAAGCGGCGGCTCATGTTCGCACGGCGGCAAACGGAATGGCGGCGGTGTTTTATCTGGCGGCCGACGGGCTGCATGTAAAAACAACGCAGCCGGTAACCATTGGCGGGCAGGCGGCATCGGCGCAAGCAGCGCTGCCGCTGGAAAAAGCGATAGGCATAAATGGTGTGACGATAGTGATACAACCATATATGTAATAGAATTCAGAACTCAGAATTCAGGAGTCAGAAGAAAATAAAAAATACGAAAATACCACAAACAAGATAGCTTCAGTATGAAAAACTGGATTCCCGCCTTCGCGGGAATGACATGTGGAGATGATGAAACCTTAATATAAGCGAGCTTTGGATGGGGCAGTTTCAGTACCAGTATGGCGACAAGCCTTTGGAAGGCTATACGATCCAGCGGGCGGCCGGCCGCGGCGGGTTCGGCGAGGTCTATTATGCGCTGAGCGACGCCGGGCGGGAAGTGGCGCTGAAGGTAATTCAGCACTACGAGCAAATCGAGCTGCGCGGCATCAGCCAGTGCATGAACCTGAAAAGCCCGCACCTGGTGACGATTTTCGACGTTAAGCAGAACGACGCCGGGCAATGGTTTGTAGTGATGGAATACGTTGCGGGGCCGTCATTGCAGGAGTTGATTCAGGAAGCGCCCGGCGGGCTGGGCGAACAGAAG
Source organism: uncultured Pirellulales bacterium (assembly GCA_964578395.1). GTDB lineage: Bacteria > Planctomycetota > Phycisphaerae > Sedimentisphaerales > SM23-30 > JAFGBA01. Next base: position 5,175 of record CAZOCV010000202.1, on the reverse strand, counting down.
GCGGCGTTTTTCCTCCGCGAAATTGCCAAGGGGCTGGGCTATCTGCACGATTGCGGCATCGTGCACCGCGACCTCAAGCCGGGCAATATCTTTTATGAAAACGGGTACGTCAAGATCGGCGACTACGGCCTCAGCAAACTCATCGCCGCCGGCCAACACAGCAACCAGACGGTCACGGTCGGCACGGTGCATTACATGGCCCCGGAAATCGGCGCGGGCCGCTACGACCGTTCGATTGATATCTACGCCCTGGGCGTGATGCTCTACGAAATGCTCACCGGGCAAGTACCTTACTTTGGGGCCAGTCCGGGGGAAGTGCTTTATAAGCATGTGTCCGCCCAGCCGGAACTGGATAATATCGCTCAGCCTTTCCGCCGAGTCATCGCCAGGGCGCTGGCGAAAAATCCCGCCGACCGTTATGCAACCGTGCAGGAAATGGTCGAGGATGTCTTCGGCGCTGAGCATATCCGCGACAGCGTTTCGCACTTTTCCCCCGAAAGTCTTTCCTTCGTGGCCGGGCGAGCGGCGGAGAAAATCGCTGTTGGGACAGATGATAATGCCTCGGAACAAAATGAACGCCCAACAGCGGTTTCCTATGTCCAATATGGCCGGAATCTCGCCGCCCAAATTCGCCGAGAAGTGAATGAGAGCATCAGAGACATAAAATATCCTCGTAAAACATCTGGAAAAAAACATAAGAATGACTTCCCCGGCGTTAATGACTGGCGAAGCGCCTCCCTGTACGACCCCATCCGCCGCGGCCAGCGCATCAGCCTGACGCTGATTACCATGTTCGTCTTCGCTCTGGGCGCAGGAGCATTGAGTCATTATGAATCCGAAGGCGGTATTGCTGCCTTCCTGATGATTGGAGGTATGGCCGGCGGCATTTTATTGGCACGGCGAAAATTCCTGGCGAACCTGGAGCCATCCGGATTGCGTCGGTTAGGGACGGCGGGCATGGCGTTAATTCCGGCTATGCTGATATTGTTTATTGCCGATCAATTATCTTTCAGTCATCTACAGGGAACTTTTTTCTCTCTGTTGGCCATGGTTTTGTTCGACTGGTTCGAACTGTCAGCACCGAACCGCGAGGATCGGGTGTCGCTGGGAATGGCTCTGTGGATTGGTTTTGTGGGCTGGATTGCCGCACAAATGTTCAACGGCGATGAAACCCTGGTTCCGACGGTGTTGGCGGGAACAATGCTGGTGGTGCAGATTCTCAGTCCGTTTGTCCCCAAGCCGGTGCGTAAACAACTGACCCAATTCCCGCCGCAAACTCCGCCGCCAACCGGTACTCCGGCGCAAACTTCGCCTAAGGCCTTGCGCCCAACGCCCGAACATTCGCGCCCGCTAAAGTCCACGTTCCATACTCCCCCCGCTAATGGGGGACGAAATGTGCCGCTGTTTTTCCGCATTTTCTGGCCGCTTTTAATGGTATTATCCTTCGGTTTCGGAATCGCTCTGGTTGCTGAGGGAGCGAATGGTCGGCCTGAGCCTGCCTTGGGGTTTGGCTTGGGCGTCATGTGGCTGGCGCTGTGGTCGCTGGTCAGAAGCTTTACCCGCCGAAGGACGAATTGGTTTAATTACCTGGCCCGGCCCTTCATTCAAAGCCTCTGTTTCATGGGCGTCGCGGTGGCGGGTTTCTGGATCATTGAAGAAAATCTTCCTTTAGGCATCTTTTTCATCATAACTTGCGGGCTGGGTTTCCTGGCGGGTTTTTTCCCGGTTCGCACCCAGGCGGACAAGGCCGCCGCCTTGCCGCCGACGTTTCGGGCAACGCATCTGGTGTCGCCGCACAAGCGGCTGACGGCCCTGCTCTTGTGTATATTTTTTGGGCATTTTGGAGTACATCGGTTTTATGTGGGTAAAATCGGCACGGGCCTGCTGTGGATGTTCACCGGGGGGCTTTTTGGCCTGGGTTGGCTGATCGACCTGATTATGATCTGCACGGGCGGTTTTACGGATAAATACGGTTTCCCACTGAAGATGTGGCACAGCCCTAATGAACTCAAACATATGTCGGACACACGTGACGCGGGCATCCTGCCCGCGGAAATATCCATCAAGAACGAAGCGTCGTACTCGAATAATCGCGGGCAGGATGCCCGCGTCACCTTTGCCGTCCCTCCGCCGCCGGTCGCCCCGCCGCAAACCGCCGATAATCTTTCCGCAATGGAGCCACCCGCGCCGCAAACGGCCGTGGCGGATTCGAGCCGCAGGTCATCGGTTATTTACGTTGAACCATTTAACCTCTTCAATGCCGCAGCCTCCTTCATCGGCTATTCTTTGCTGATCATTTCATTTCTAATCACCATAGCGTTAACCATACACGTGCCTTTGTTCATCTGCACCCAGGAACCTGGGTTCGCCATCCACTGTCAGGAAGCACTTGGTAATAATTGGCCGAGCGTCCTTATCGACATCGGCATGGTCATTGCCGGCATCTGTATGTTAGGGGCTATCGGGCTTACAACAGCAGCAAGACGCCACAAAGGGCTATTCCATGTCATCCGGTCAATATTAGGCGGAGCGGCGTTGTTTGGCACAATGTGCGCCTTATATGCCAGCATCAGTTTTTATCAGGTGATGGAATATGTACACCAACAAAAATACGCCCAGGCGTTCGGGCAGGCATTCCAACGCATCGATGAAGGAGGTATTTTGGCTGCTGCACTACTTTTTATTATCGCCTTGGCTTTCCTTGCCTGGCCGGCCAAACGCACGCCGATGGTCGCTGCGCCGATGAATGAGGAAATATCATCATGAATTTTAGCATAGGTATATTAGGATTATTTTTTCTTCTCGTTGTGGCGTTTGGTGTCATCAGCCTAATGGTATTACTCTGGCGCAAAGTCGGCCGAGGCGGCAAAATTGCTCTGGCTGTGTTGCTCTTGGTTCCCCTGCCGATCCTGGCCATGAGGTTTTTTGCACACGCAACAGCACAACCTGCCCACAGGGTAAAACCGATGACCAAGATTCTAACTACGTCTGATGTTATGGCTGAGCTTGAGCAGGAAACAGCAAACACCATACAAATAGAAGACATCCCCTTCCCCGCCAACACCTACCCTTCCATGGAACTCGCCGCCGAAGCCCTCGCCCGCCGGGCGATAGAGATGCTGCCCGATCTTGTACCGAGTAATGAAACGCCGGAAATTATTCAGATATGGGGTGACATTAAAGGCCAAAGCAGCCCGGTGTCAATGTCTAACGACACTCTTACGGTTGCCGGTGCTGTTTTTCGGGATGAAGGGCACGTAGAAAAAGTAAATATCGAAACTGTAACAAAAGATTGGCCCGGTGATGGAATTTCTAATCTTTATCCGAATGGCGTTACGGTTAGATTGCGTTTGGAAGAATCATCAATAACCAACACCAGATTACCTTGGGATAAATCCCCTGAAATGTATATCACTGACGGCACGTTAAGCATGCACCTTTGGGGAAAAAAAGGATCCGTTACCCTTACACAAAGATTCATCCACAAACCCTGGGCGGCTGATTTTGCGGCGTTTGTCAGCCGCCATCCCCAACAGCGCTGGATTCGAGCGGTATCGGGGCAACTGGTTACCAACGAATTCGAAGCGCAAGAATCAGCCCGACAGATGGCGGTGGCGCAACTGCGCCCCCTGGTGCGACTGCCGGCGGGAACGACCAATCCTGATGTCAAGATCGAACTGATACTCGATGATAACACCATTGTCGATCGCTTCGTCCAACGGTTCGCCCGGCCGTATGGCGACGTGTATCGGGCCATGCTGCTGATTGACGCAGCGCCGCAAACCATCGCCGCTTTCGAACAAGATATGGCCAAGACAACCGCTTCGGCACAGTCGCACATGCGCCGCAGTTGGGCCGGTCATCTCGCCTCGCTGGCGGGGTTGTTTGTATTAATTTGCGTGGTGTATGTGTTTCTCAACGCCGCCACGCGGGGTTATTACGTCTGGTCCCTGCGGATTGCGGCCATTGTTCTGGCCCTCATCGGCGCCGCGATGATATACATCCACTTGCGTTCGGCAGGTAACTTGCCGTAAAATATTAGCCACTGATTACGCAGATATTCACTGATTTTAATAATGAATAAGAGTAGCCACGAATGAACACAAATTTTCACGAATGAAGGTATTTTTGTTGGGAGTTCAAGCTTTAGCTTGGCCGTTGGCGGTGTTCGCGTGATATGGGCAAACGGCCAGCCTGAAGGCTGAACTCCCTACGTCCATATTAAAAATTTTCGTGAGTATTCGTGCAAATTCGTGGCAAAAATACTAATCCGTGATCATCAGTGCAATCAGTGGCTAAAATTTAAATCGAAATGGAACTGACAAAAGCCGATCGTTATCTGCTCGACGCCATCCGCCGGGGCGACCAGGAAGGCTGGCGGCAGCTTGTCGAGCGACATCAGGGCCGGCTGCTGGCGTTTGCGGCCGGACGGGTCGTCCAGCGCGCCGACGCCGAGGACCTCGTGCAGGATACGTTTGTATCATTTTTACAGCATTTGACCAACTTTCGGGCGCAGGCGGGGCTGGAAACGTACCTGTTCACGATACTTCGCAACAAAATCATCAGTCGTTACCGCAGCCAGGCGGCCGCCAAGGTGACGCTTATCGGTGATGTCATGCCGGCCGACAGCTCCGCGGGGAGAAGCAATAGTTTTGCTCATATCGCCGACGCCGACCCGTCGGCCAGTTGGTACGTCCGCCGCGATGAGCACGAGGGCCTGCTGGCCGAAGCCCTGACGCGGTCCATCCGCGACATGATTGAGGAATTCAAACAGGGGCTGAAGTTCGAGGATTTAAAACTGGTGGACCTGCTGTTTTTCGCCCGTGTGGCCAATAATGTGGCCGCCCGGACGCTGGGCATGAGCGATAACCGCGTGGCCGTCGGCAAACATCGTTATCTGGACCGCATCCGTAAGGGCCTGGGGCGGGTGGACTTGCCGGCGGATTTTCCCTTGGAACGACTGGAGAATTTACTGGCCGACATCTGGACGGCGTACCGGCCCAGTTGCCCCAAACGCAGCACCATCGGCGGCTGGCTGCTGGGCAGCCTTGATGCGGATTGGGCCGATTACGTGGGCTTTCATGTGGATAAACTGGGTTGCCGCTTCTGCCAGGCCAACCGCGACGACCTCCGCGCTGCGGCCGCCGCCCCCGACCCGGCCGCCTTCAACCAGCG
>CAZOCV010000201.1:1676-6045 GCA_964578395.1 uncultured Pirellulales bacterium | reverse complement strand
TCCAGCAAACGCGGAATGCCGCCGATATCGCCGAATTCGAGCTTATTGAAGCGGTATTTGCCGCAGGCAAGAGTCAGAATAATGCAATCCTTGGGTACGGCCTGAGCGAAATCCGTGTAATAATTGCGGCCGGGTTTGGCCCCATCGCAGCCGCCGATGAGGAAGAAGTGTTTAATTTTTCCGGCTTTGACCGCTTCGATGACTTTGTCCGCTACACCGAGGACGGCATTATGGCCAAAACCGACGGTGATGGATTTTTCCGGAGCATCTTCGCTGAATCCCGTGGCGGCCAGGGCGGCTTTGATGACCGGCGTGAAATTCTTGTCCGGCCCGATGTGCGTGACGCCGGGCCAGGCGACCAAGCCGGTCGTGAAAATCCGGTTGATATAGCTGTCTTTGGGTTTTTGGATGCAATTGGTGGTCATTAGAATCGCGCCGGGGAAGGCGTCGAATTCTTTTCGCTGGTCCTGCCAGGCGCCGCCGAAGTTGCCGACGAGATGTTTGTATTTTTTCAGGCCGGGATAGCCGTGGCAGGGGAGCATTTCGCCATGCGTATAAATGTTGATGCCTTTGCCTTCGGTTTGCTGCAGGAGTAATTCCAGGTCGCGCAAGTCATGGCCGGAGACAAGAATACACTTTCCTTTAACGGGCGTAACGCGAACAGCCGTCGGTGTGGGGTGGCCATAACCACCGGTGTTGGCTGCGTCCAGAAGTTCCATTACCCGCAAGTTTATCTGGCCGCATTTCAGGCAGGCGGCCGTGAGATTATTGATGTCGGTCGGATTGCCGGCGAGGTAATCAAGGGCTTCATGGAAGTAGGCAAAGACATCATCATCTTCGTGGCCCAAAATATGAGCGTGATCAGCATACGCCGCCGTGCCCTTCAGGCCGTAGGTGAGGAGTTCCTGAAGGCCGGTGACGTCAGGCCCCACGTCATTGATGCGTTTGGCGATGGAGATATCCTCTGCCTGAGCGAGCAGTTCCTTGCGGTCGTCGGCGGGCTGGAACGTCGCCGGGCCGGAGAGTTTTTCAATTTTTCGACCGGCCTTTTGACAGGCTTGTTCATAGATTTTTCGTGTTTGCTCGCGCACGGCCACGGCTTTATTCGCCAGTTGGGCGAGTCGGGCGGGATCGAAATTAACGTTGGTAATGGTGGTGAAAAGTAATTCAACTACCGCCAGATCTGCATCCCGCGTTGGCGCGCCGAGTTGACGGGCGCGATGGGCGTATTGAGAAATACCTTCGGCCAGATGAATCAAAACATCCTGAAGGTTGGCGGTTTCAGCGTCTTTACCGCAAACGCCCTGCTGGGTGCAGCCTTTGCCCTGACCGGTTTGTTCACACTGATAGCAAAACATATTCATTTCTAATCTCCATTAAAACATTTTACACGGTTATAAAATATATTTTTCCTTTTGGGGCGATTTTAAGATTTTTCCGCGCGAATCATAATCAGCAGCATCTTGGCATTTTGGGGCGCCTTAAGCGCATGGGGCTTATTCGCCGGCATGGTGACCAGATCGCCGGTTACGGCCGAAAGCGGGTTGCCGGCGATAGTGATATCCAGTTGGCCATCGACGATAAACACCAGGGCGTCAAACGGCGCGGTGTGTTCGCTGAGGGCCTGCCCGGCAGCGAAAGCAAACAGCGTCACCGTACCCTGCGGGCTGTCCTTGATGGTTTTGCTGACAATGGCGTTATCCTGATAGTCAATGGCCTGGCTAAGGTTATAGGCGTAGGACATGGAATCGTCTCCTTAAACGGTTTGAAGTTCGCGTTCACTGATTATAGTTCCGTCGATGCCGATGGTCACGTCATAGGTTGGAATAGGGCTATCGCTTTTATGCAGAGCCTGTTGTGCGATGCGGACGAGTCCCGAACAACACGGAACCTGCATATGGAGAACCGTCAGACTGTTAATGGCGTTGAATCGGAGAATGTCGGCGAGTTTCTCGACATAGTAATCGGCATCATCCAGTTTGGGGCAGCCCATGACGACGGGCTTGCCTTGCAGGAACCGCTGATGGAAATCCGCCAGCGCGAAAGGTACGCAATCGGCCACAAGCAGCAGGTCGGCGTTCTGAAAATATTCGGCCTGGGGCGAAACCAGTTTGAGCTGCACGGGCCAGTTTCCTAGCTGCGAAGGGAGGACTTCATTGTCAACAGGTTCATGCGGAGTTTGAGTATGGCAAATTGCAGGTTTTAACGTTTTTGCCATGGTTCCGGGGCAGCCACAGGGCAATTCGGGAGCCGGGTGTGCTGTTTTTTTGCGTTGCATATGGGTCGCGACGGCGTTTTCGTCAAAGGGATGAGCCTCGCGTTGTTCGATAGTGATAGCGCCGGTGGGGCAGGCCGGCAAACAGGCACCCAAGCCGTCGCAGTACGATTCGCTAATCAGTACAGCTTTGCCGTTAATAAGTTTGATGGCGCCTTCAACGCAGGCATTGACACACAGGCCGCAGCCATTGCATTTATCGCGGTCAATTTTGACGATGTTACGGACATTATGCATGGTGGTTCTCCACGGTTGTCAGAGTGTGGGCGGGGATACACACATCACTAAGGTCAGCCAGTGTTGTTTGGGTCAGGTAATCACGAATTTCCCGATTGATGCGGGCGACCAGTCCGCCGAGGACGCATTTATGTCCCTGGCATACAGGTTTACGCAGCAGGCAAAAGTCCGGTGTGAAAGGTCCTTCAATAACTTCATATATCTGCATCAGGCTGACATCGCCGGCCGGCCGCGCCAGGCGAAATCCTCCGGCCGGGCCGCGCGTGGACGAAACCAAATCCGCTTTACCCAGTCGCTGCATGATTTTTGCCAAATGGTTTTCCGATGCCCCCAGCGTTTTGGCCAGTTCGTGGGTAGTAAATGAACGCTCCGTATTCCCGGCCATGAGTACGGCCGCATGAATCGCCAGAGAGCAGCCTTCGGATAATTTCAGCGCTGTTGACATAACCAAAAATCCTTAACAAGTATTCTGGTACTATAGTACCAATATAAGGTGGTGATGTCAACTGGAAAAAAATAAAATAATTGTAATATACTATTATAAAAGGAGTTATATTTGTATAAATGTTTTTTTCTTAAAGTTCCATACTGGAAAATCAAGATATAGAAAAAGATTGTATCCGGTAGGCTACAGTATTAAGCCTAATAAGTTCTGGCCTGGATTAAAAAACATAAGAATTTCAAAACAACTTGAATATGTAGGTGATTGTTCTCCTGGGTAATAAGTGGTAAACTCAGGACTTAATAGGAAATGTCATGAATTCGATAATCGAAAACCACCGGTCAAAACTTGACAATCTGTGCCGGAAGTTCAACGTGGCCAGATTGGAATTATTCGGTTCGGCCGCAGATACTCAGAGGTTTGATCTTCAAAAAAGTGATTTTGATTTTTTAGTCGAGTTTCAAAATCTGCCACCAGGTAAGCATGCCGAATCCTATTTTGGATTATTGGAAGGATTGGGACAATTGTTCCAAAGAAATATCGATTTGCTCATGCCCGAGGCGATTCAAAACAAGTATCTTCGCGACCAGATCAATCGTGAAAGGATATTGATCTACGCCGCGTGATCCCAAAGTATCTTTGGAAGACATACGATTAGCGTGTGAGAACATCCTCGCATTTACCTGTAATAAAACGCGAGATGATTATTGCCGGGATGCTTTACTTCGGTCAGCGGTGGAGCGGCAGTTTGAAATTATTGGCGAAGCCATGAAACTGCTGCTTCAATCAAATGCAGCAATTGCCGATACTACATAAATATGTAACGGTTTTGCTTGGGTCCCTGTAAATAACGATTATGGCGAAGTTTGTTCCGGGGCCATGCCGTGTATCTGGGCCGTGTAGCGGGAAACAAGGCTTTGGATTTTCGGCTGGTCGGGATTGATATCCAAAGAGTGATGCCAGTTTTCGAGGGCCTGCTCGACCAGATGGTTTTGGGAGCGGTCGTTAAGGTATTGCATCATGGCCGTTACGCCCGCACCATTATAAGCCTGATAGTTTTCCGGATCGATAGTCAGCGCGGTTTGGTAATGGTTCATGGCGGCGGCCAGATCGCCTTTGCCGAGAAAGCAGTAAGCCAGGGCCAGATGGGGTTCAGGGGCGGCCGGATTGGTGGCGACGGCTTTGTCCAGAATCAGTTGGGCGGGGTCGTAGCGTTCCATGCGGGTATAAACCGCACCCAGCCGCAGCATGACCTCGACGTTGTCGCCATCCAGTTCCAGGGCCTGTTTATAGGTATTAATGGCCTGGTGGTCGTCCTTGGTTTTGTCATAAATATTGCCCAGAGCGGCCAAAAATTCCGCGTTATCGGGGTCCAGGTCCGCGGCGCGGCGACCGTAAAGCTGGGCCTGCTGGTA
>CAZOCV010000201.1:0-1576 GCA_964578395.1 uncultured Pirellulales bacterium | reverse complement strand
ATAATAATGGCCAACCGGATTGTGGTGTTTTTTATGGTTTTCATGGCGGGTAATATATCCCTGTTTTTAGGGGGTGTCAAGCCGCAAACGGTTTTCGGTGCTCAGGTTAAGGCGCTGCCGGAGATGCCGCGGCGGGGGAGGTTATTCGCCGGTAAGCAGGGATAAGCCAGAAATGTGTAAAAACACCACCTCCCAGCAGCAGATATCCCAGATAAACAAGGCGCAGGCCGCTGTCAGAAACCACCGTGAGGACCGTAAATCCGGCCTGCTCGTTGTCATAACTGTGCTGATAAAAGTGATAGCCGCCATAATGGAGCGGGTGATTAACCTCAATGGTTTTGGAAAGAACCGGTTTATCCTTATCCACAATCGTCAAATGACTATGGTAATCGCTGATGGAGACGTTATAGGTAAAACTGAGCGCATCATCGGGGTGATGATGGCCGGGGAAACGGGCGAAAATAGTGCGCTGCTGCGGCGGCCGGTCGGGGGTAATAACCTCAATCGAGCAGGCCGGATTGATGCCGAGGCCGGTATCATCGTAAGGCGTCATTTGCCCGCTTTCGTTGTGGCGTAAGCGACAATTTTTATAGGTGTCGAGAACGCGAAGGGTTAATGCCGGGCTATCGAGGGTGAGTTCCGCGCCCGGGATAGTGCGGATTTGGCGTGAGGGGCCGGAGGGCGTTTCGATGGTCAAAATACCGGGGTAATAGTCCAGGGAGAAATCATCCAGTCGAATCTCAAACGGTAATTGTGCCCAGGTATTATTCTTTTCCGTGTAAACTTGATTCGTAGCCTGATTTTCGTAAATGAGCATAACCGCCTTATAGATTTTATCGCGGCCGGTTTTTTTGCTTATCCATTTTTGGCCGGTCTGGGAGCCGCAAAGACCTCCCAAAAGGATGAGGATGCAGCCGGCATGAAGAAAAAAGGATGTCGGCCGTCGGCGCAGGGAGGGAAAGATGATTAATCCGGCCGTCAGCAAAAGGGTGCAAACGCCCCAGAATATGGCCAGAGCGGGCGAGTTAAAAAATTCCCGTGCTTTGTCAGCGCCGAGGAATGCCCCGTAAATGCTTAAAACAGCCAGCACTATCAGCAGGTTAAGCGTCAGCCACATAATACTTTGATGAATCCTGGCCATGTCTTATACTATAATGTTGTTGGTAACGTATGGCAATGGAAGGAAATATGGCCCGAATCGTGATAACCGGGATTAACCATCGCACCGCGCCGGTGGAAGTGCGGGAGCGGCTGGCGTGTGATGAACAGCGTGCCCGGCGGGTGCTGGAAAAACTCAGAACCTCATACCCGGAGGGGGAGTTTGTGTTTTTAGGCACGTGCAACCGGGTGGAATTGTATGCGGCGGGGGAGCTTGGGGTCGGCGGAAAGGGATTATTGGAAGCGTTGGCGGGCGCCGGTGGGAGCGGCGCCGGCGACGTCAGGCCGTTTTTGTATGCTTACGAGGATGAGCAGGCGGTGCGGCATTTATTTCGGGTGGCGGCCAGCCTCGATAGCATGATGGTGGGCGAGCCGCAGATTAACGCCCAGGTCAAGGAGGCGTATCGGCTGGCGACAG
>CAZOCV010000200.1:4343-6116 GCA_964578395.1 uncultured Pirellulales bacterium | reverse complement strand
TGGAGATTCCCTGGCAATGGTATGGTATCACGCAAAACCTGGAAGAGCCTGGCCTTTTGGCCCAACAATGCGCTGATATGTACACCGCGCTCGCCCGTCGCTATCAGGGTATGAAATATCTCATAGGGTTTTGCATGTTCAGCGAAATTTACATCGCTCCGGAAAATTATAAATCCTATAAGCATATCTGTACGACGATAGTCGATGCGGTCCATGGGGTGGACCCGACGCTGATTGTCTCCGCGACCGGCGTGAGAACCAGTTCTTCGGATAGTCTGACGCATGAAACGCTGGTGGAGCGGCCCAACGTTATTTATGATTTTCATTATTATGATATCAAGACCTTTGTGGCGTACCGGCCCTATTTCGGCGATATGCGGTATCCCGGCCGGGTGCCGCACGGCTTCAGCGGTCAATCCTACTATCTCGACAAGAATCTCAACGAACTGTTTATCGCACCGGCGCTGTCGTTTTCCTACCGGTATAACGTGCCGATCTGGTGCGGCGAATTCGGGGCTTTTAACGATGCGCCGGACGGTTCGAGCGACCGGTGGATGAGGGATGTCTGCCGCATCCTGGAAAAAAACGGAGTCCCCTGGATTATCTGGACCTGGAAAGAAGGCGCTAAAGATGTACCACCGTTATGGAAAGATTTATGGCGGGGAAATCTCGATGATCGGGAAGTGGCCATAAGCCCGCACGGCGGACGGTTTACCGATGAACTATCCGTTTGCATCGATTCATGGACGACCAAGGGAGCCATCTATTATACCCTCGACGGCGCTGAGCCGGATGAATCGTCCCATCTCTATACAGGTCCGTTCCGGGTAAATGCGACGACCGCCGTAAAAGCCAGAATGATTGGCCCGGACGGTGTTTCCGGGCCGGTGGATGCCACGGTGTTTGAATTTGGCGGGTTAGCCCCTGTCGAGCCGGGGGCCAAAGTGAAAAACGGCCTGCGCTATACGCAATATGACGCCGCCGCGGAAAAAATTGAAAATCTGGCGCTGGATAAAGCGGAACGCAGCAGCGTAGCTGTGGATTTTAACGACATTTCTCTGCCAACCTCCGCCGCCAAAACCATCGTTTATGAAGGATTGATTAATATCGCGGAGGCGGGAAGATATTTTTTCTATCCCCGGTCCTATGGCGCATACGAAATCTATATCGATGGCATTCTGGTTAACAAACATTTCGCCACGAAACTCGACTACGCCCGAACGTCGCCCGGCATCGTGACGCTGGAAGCCGGCTTTCACCGTTTGAAAATTATCCTGTCAAAACCCGGCGGATTTGCCGACGGATTTGAACTGAAACTGCAGCGCGATGTTGCGGACATGAAACCGCCGTATCTTGTCAGCGATAAGATGCTGTTTTATGCCGACTGAACGCGGCGGATATAAACAGATAAGTTTTTTTAAGGATTAGTATGACGGAAACCCTGGATTCCCGGTTATCGGCGTGGCTCGCGGCGACAAAGGACCCGTTTCGGGAGATGCTGCTTCCCGCCGACGCGGATTTTCCCCAGCGGGTGCAGCGCTGCGCTGAGCCTGTCAGCGATGAACCGGCGTTTGACCCGGACAGGATTAACCGCATCGCGGAAAAATTCATCCTGCCCGCGAGCACGTCGTTCCCGCATCCGATGCTGGAGCGCGTCGTCCGCGTCGGCCTGGCGCATATAGAGGCTACCTTTGAAGGGAATCATCCCAAATACGGCGCCGGCATTTATGCTCACGACTGCCATGACAGTTTTCCGCCGGTGATTATTTCCGT
>CAZOCV010000200.1:2385-4243 GCA_964578395.1 uncultured Pirellulales bacterium | reverse complement strand
GGTGGCTGCGGCCTACGGTTGAAAAAATCGCCCATGAACCCGCGGAACGCCCCTCGCGGATAACCGCCACGCGGCTGGGCAGCTATACCAATTACCGCTACTGGCCGGAACTGCTCTCCAGCGGGGTATTGCCCCGGGACATGATGATGCGCATCGTCCATGCCCGGCTCCACGGCGGCGGACAGTTTTGCGGAACCACACGGTTTGAAGACCATCTTGACGACTGGCCTCTGGCCGAATGGCTGGAGGGATTGTGGCATCTCGGCTTATATGATGATTTTTGTCTTTGTTTATGGGGCCATATTTATTATCATCAGGCGCAAGGCCATTTAACCGCCTATGAACAGGTCACGTTTCCGCCCGGCCGGCAGTATAAAACGGCGGCGTATTGTTTGCCCTGTCAACTGGCGGCCGTACGCGCAGCCGCGCATCTTGTTTTTCGATGACCTTATCGGCGTCAGGCTCGGCTTATCAATGAAAACGACTCTGCAAAACGTGCGATCTTGCCGCAAAGATGAACTGGCGGAAACTCTAAATCTGCTGGATGCGATATTTCATAAAAACCAAACCCGCCGTATGAATGCGTATTATCCCTATGCCTATGGCGACGGCAATCTGGATAATATGCGGATTCTGAAAGCGGATGGTAAAGTGGTCTCTCACGCCGCCATTTACCCGCGGTTGCTCATTACCGCTGACGGTACAATTTTAAAAACCGGGTGCATCGGCGGAGTAGCGACGCATCCCGATTATCGCGGTAAAGGATACGCGACGATAGTCCTGCAGGACTGCATAGAAAAAATGGAGCGTGAAAATTATGACATATCCATCCTATGGACCAACACGCCAGAATTTTACCGCAAGCTCGGATGGGAATTTGCCGGAAAAGGGTATTGTTTTAACGTCAACAGTGGGAATGCTTTCCTCCTGCCCGGTGATGATACCATAACCGCGGCAAAAACAACCCTCGACGATTACGCCCCGATAAGCGATCTTTACGAAAAGAAGCCCTTGCGGTCCCAGCGGACACAGGCGGATTATCCGCTGCTGTTCAATAATCACAGACCGCTATTTTGCCAGATAAACGGCCGCCTGTCGGCCTATGTGCTGCTGGGCGACGGCAATGAGGTTCTGGAATACGGCGGCGACCCGGATGGCGTATGCGGCCTATTCAAGGCGTTATTGAAACAAAAGTTATATGCATCGCTGAAAGTATTTACGCCGCCGCAGGGCGATGAGATGTGCCAGCGCCTGGAGCAGCGGGGCTTTTTGAAGAATTCATTTTATCTGGGAATGATTCGCGTTATACATCATCATAAATTTTTGCAGCGATTCGGTAAAGACGCCCTGAACAAATATTCACTGAATCAATGGAGCAAATTATATTTCGGGCCGGAAATAATGGCGGATACGCCTCCCGTAATCTTCTATCTATGGCAGTCGGAACACGCCTAAAGAAGATTATGTCGATGGATGGTTGTCTGGCAGAGTGCGGCCGCGCCGCCGATAAACTTTATTGATAAGGACCAAACCGTATGGAACGACTTTTTTGCCCATCGCTGAAACGCCGCCGTATCCCTCTTGACGGACAATGGCATATTACCTACGACCCGCAAAACCAGGGGAGGTCTTTGGGGTATCCTGACGGCCGCGGCCGCAGCGGCGATTTTATTTATGTGCCTTCCTGCTGGAACCTTGATTTCAAGCGATTCGATTATATGGGCGCTGCCTGGTACAGCAGAACCTTTATCACCCCGACCCCCGGCAACTACCGGCTGATTTTTCATGCCGTCAGCGGCGAGGCGGAGGTGTATCTTGACGGGCGGGAACTGGGGTCACACTACGGCAGTTATACCCG
>CAZOCV010000200.1:0-2285 GCA_964578395.1 uncultured Pirellulales bacterium | reverse complement strand
GATTTCCAGCCGACGTTGTGGGATACCGAAAACCCGTATCTTTATGAATTTCACCTGACGTGCGGCTCGGATGATCTCTACGAGCGGACGGGCTTTCGCAAAATCGAACGGATAAAAGACAAAATATTACTCAACGGAAAAGAAATTTTTATCAAAGGCGTCAATCGCCACAATGACCATCCGGAACTGGGTTATGCCCTGCACGCCCCGCTGATTCTGCGCGACATGCAGATTATCAAAGACCTGGGAGCCAATGCCGTGCGGGGCAGCCATTATCCCAATGACCCTATCGTGCTGGACTACTGCGACCAGATGGGGCTGCTTTTCTGGGAGGAACTGGCGTTTTGGAATCATCCCGCCGATGCGCTGGCCCGGCCGCGTCTGCATCAGCGCGCCCTGCAGATGACCCGCGAAATGGTTCAGCGTGATATCAATCACCCCTCCATTATTTTCTGGAGCATCCAGAACGAATCCAAATCGAGCAGCCCCGAGGGACTGGAGCTATTCACCAAAATCGCGGCGGAAATGCGAACCCTGGACAACTCCCGGCTGATAAGCTTCGCGTCGGCCTGCGGCAAAAACGATATTTGCTTCGATCTGGTCGATGTGGTCTGCTGGAATATGTACCCCGGCTGGTATGATGATGACGAGCCGCTGGATGATCTGGATAAAAGATTTGCACTGAAATTAAAAGACATTCGCCAGTGGCTCAAGGATAATAACCAGGATAAGCCTTTCCTGGTGACGGAATTCGGAGCGGCGGCCCTGCTGGGCGAAACCACGCTGGAGGCGGGAAGACGCTACACGGAAAATTATCAGCAGAAACTGCTGGAAAAAGCCATCCAGGGCATCCTCGACGCCGACGCCGTGCAGGGGTTTTTCATCTGGCAGTTCTGTGACGGCCGAACCGCGTTGCCCAGTAAAGTATCCATCGGCAGGCCGCGCTGTTTCAATAACAAAGGCATCGTCAATGAATATCGAAAACCCAAACTGGCCTATTATACCGTCAGGGAAATATTGCGGCGGATTTCCACCTACCGTTAAACCATGCGGCGAGAGGCGCTTCCATGAATAACGCAGCCATCCGGGCAGTCACGAAGAGTCCGGGATATCACTGGTTTGGCTATTATGACAAAATGCAGTTTGATGTCACGGGAAGGTATCTTCTGGGCATGGAGGCGTCATTTGAGCACAGGCGCCCCCGGCCCAACGACACCATCACCATTGGTATGATTGACCTGAAAAACGACGATACATGGATACCGCTGGGGCAATCCCGGGCGTGGTGCTGGCAAAGCGGCTGCATGCTGCAGTGGCGTCCGGGCCATGACAATGAAATCATGTGGAACGACCGCCAGGACGACCGTTTTGTTTGCCATATATTAAACATTCAGACCGGTCGGAAGAAAACCCTGCCTTTTCCTTTTTTCACGGTGAACCCCTCCGGCCGTACCGCGTTAAGCCTGGATTTCGAGCGGCTGGAATATATGCGTCCCGGCTACGGCTACACCGGCGTCACCGACCGGAATCTGGATATTATGGCGCCGGATGGCATGGGTATCTATCATTGTGACCTCGAAACCGGAAATAAAAAATTGATTGTTTCTCTGCGTCAGGCCTGCTCCCTGCCGCACCCATCGGGTGATTTGAGCGACTGCAAACATTACTTTAATTGCCTGCTTTTTAACCCGGATGGCTCCCGTTTTGTGGTTTTGCATCGCTGGCGCAGGGATAGAGGGCGCGGCTGGCCCTTTAAGACGCGCATGTTAAGCGCCGATGCGGACGGCGGCCATCTTGGCATTCTGGTGCCGGGCGGCTGCGGCCATTTTAACTGGCGAGACAACCATCATCTGATTATTCAGGATGGAGGTTTTTCCCTTTACCGGGACGGCGCAGGCCGGATGGAGCCTGTCGGGGCCGGGATTGTGCCTAATTCCGGCGGTCACCTTTCCTATCTGCCGGATAAGCACTGGCTGGTGGGCGACACCTATCCCGACGAAAATAGGATGCAGCATTTGTACCTTTATAACGTCAATACGAAAAAATTTATCATCCTGGGTTCTTTTTATTCGCCGCCAGAATATACCGGCTCCCAGTCGGGCCGGGAGGATGATGAATGGCGCTGCGACCTCCATCCGCGCATCAGCCGCGACGGCAGGTTTATAACCATCGATTCGCCGCATAACGGCGACGGACGACAGATTTATCTGCTTGACATCGAGTCCATAATCAACGGCGATTCCTGCTGACATGAAAAAATTCCTGATGTATCTGCTGGGTTTGGC
>CAZOCV010000199.1:0-6170 GCA_964578395.1 uncultured Pirellulales bacterium | reverse complement strand
TATCCGGCGAGTTTTTCCCGGCCGTGCAAAAACGTCAGTTCCACCAGAAAACTCACGCCCACAATCTCGCCGCCCAGCGAACGAACCATCTTGCAGCACGCCGCCATCGTGCCGCCCGTCGCCAGCAAATCATCCACCATCAGCACCCGCTCTCCGTGCCGCACGGCGTCCGCGTGCATTTCCAGGCGATCCGTGCCGTACTCCAGGGCGTATTCTTCGGCGATGGTTTTACCGGGAAGTTTGCCCGGTTTGCGTACGGCGACGAAACCCGCGCCCAGTTCCCGCGCCACCGCCGCACCCAGAATAAATCCGCGGCTTTCCGCCCCGACGACCACCGCCACGTGCTTATCCTGAAACGGCGCCGCCATCGCCGCCGTCGCCAGTGCCAATCCTTCACCGCGGGCGAGCAGCGGCATGATATCGATAAAGCCGATGCCCGGTTTGGGAAAATCCCGAATGGTGCGCAACATGCTTCGCAAACGCTGTTCCGCGTGTGATGATTTGCGCTCGTCTGTGCCCATACCTGCTTTCATCGGTTATTTCCGTGCGCCTTGCCGGACGCTATTGTTCATTTTCCGTCATAATCAGATTCAGTTTGGCCAGCGCCTCTTTTTCAATCTGCCGCACCCGCTCCCGCGTCAGCCCCACCCGTTCGCCGATTTCCTTCAGCGTCAGCGGCTCCTGGTTATTGAGCCCGAACCGCAGCCGCAAGACTTCCGCCTCGCGCTCGTCGATTTCATCCAGCAGTTTCATGATGGTCTTGAGTTCATCAGCGTTAAAAACAGCTTCGTCCGGCCAGGGCGTTTTGCCGTCCTCCAGCAGCTCGTTCAGCGCCGGATGCCCTTCCTCGCCGCCGCTCATCTGTCCCGCCGAAGTTACGGCCTTCACCGCCCGGCGAATAATCTTCAGCTTGCGCGGGGGTACTTCCAGCGCTTCGGCCATTTCGTCCATCGTCGGCCCCCGGCCCAGTTTATCCTCCAGCGCCAGCGCCGCCTGTTTCCAGCGAGCGATCATTTCCACCATATAGGCGGGAATGTGAATGGGCTGCACACTGTTAATCAGCGCCCGCTTGATCGCCTGTTTTATCCACCATGAGGCGTAGGTGCTGAACCGCGAACCTTGCTCAGGATCAAATCCTTCCACCGCCCGCAGCAGGCCCAGATTTCCCTCCTCAATCAAGTCCGCCAGCGGCATGCCGCGATTGCCGAACTTTTTGGCGATATTCACCACCAGACGCAGGTTACTGCGAATCATGCGATCCCGCGCTTCGGGATCATTATCCTGGATAATCCGCCGCGACAGGGTCTTTTCCTCGTCCGCCGTCAACAGCGGAGCGCGATTGATTTCTTCCAGATAAATTTGTAAGGAAGACTCGACCATAACCTCTCCTTTATGTCCCTGGCTCGCGAAAACAGCTTATCGGTTTGGTCCCCGGCGGGCCGCCGGGCTTGGCAGGCGGGAAAAAGGGGCAGGCTTCCTGCCCTGCGGCAAAACGCCTGTCCCTTCTTTTACCACGCCATGATTATCGTCACGCCCTTTGCTCACGGATGATGCAAAAGCGCTGCTCATCCTTAATCTTGCTGTTGCTGGGCGTCACCTTCGTTTTCCGCCGGAGGAGCGGCGTCTGGCGTATCCTCAGCGGCAGGCGTACTTGTCTCCGCCGCCGGTTTGCGGCGGAACATGGAGGCATCAATCATGCCCGAACCGGTATCCACGCTGCCGTCCAGGCCGCCGCGCGACGGGCCGCGGCTTTCTTCCTGTTCGTCTTCCGCCGCCCACTGGGCGCGCTTCAGCGACAGGCCGATCTTGCGATCCTCGATGTCCACCCGCAGAATCTTCACTTCGACATCGTCGCCGACTTTCACCACGTCCTGCGGACCTTCCACCTTGTGGTCGGCCAGCTCCGAAATGTGCAGCAAGCCTTCCAGGTCCGGCTCCAGTTCCACGAAGACGCCGAAATTGGTCAGCTTCGTCACCTTGCCCTGAACAATCTGGCCCGGAATATACTTGTCCGGGATGGCCCGCAGCCAGGGGTCTTCCGTCAACTGCTTCAGACCCAGCGCGACGCGCTGTTTTTCCTGATCCACACTGAGCACCATGCAGCGCACCGACTCGTTCTTCTTGAGCATTTCGCCGGGATGACCGATTTTCTTGGTCCAGCTCATATCCGAAACGTGCAGCAGGCCGTCGATGCCTTCTTCGATTTCAATGAAAGCGCCGTAATTGGCCAGATTCCGCACTTTGCCTTCCACCACCGTGCCCGGAGGATACTTATGCGCCACATGAATCCACGGATTATCTTCAAGCTGCTTGATACCCAGCGAAATTTCCTGTTTGGCCGGATTCACGTCCAGCACCACCACCTCGATATCTTGCCCCACGCTGAGAATATCGCCCGGATGATTGATGCGCTTGGTCCAGCTCATCTCGCTGATATGCACCAGGCCTTCGACGCCTTCTTCGAGTTTGATGAACGCGCCGTAGCTCATGATGTTGACCACGTTGCCCTTGACCACCGCGTTCACCGGGTAGCGCGCCGCCACCGTCGCCCACGGGCTTTCGGTCTTCTGCTTGAGGCCCAGAGCGATCTTTTCCTTGTCCCGGTCGATGCTGAGCACCTTGACTTCGATAGTCTGGTCCAGCTTGACCAGTTCCGACGGATGGCCCACCCGGCCCCAGCTCATGTCCGTAATGTGCAGCAGGCCGTCCAGACCGCCCAGGTCCACGAACGCGCCGAAGTCGGCGATGTTCTTGACGGTTCCCTTGCGAATCTGACCCACCTCGATATCGCCCAGCAGCCGCGATTTCGCCGTCGCCCGCGCCTCTTCCATCATCTTGCGGCGCGAAATAACGATGTTGCGGCGCTCTTCGTCAATTTTGAGTATCTTGGCTTCGATTTCCTTGTTGATGAATTCCGAAATGTCTCCCGGCCGGCGCACATCCACCTGCGAAGCCGGCAAAAACACCGGCACGCCCACGTCCACCAGCAGCCCGCCCTTGATTCGCCGGCTGACTTTGCCCTTGATGGTGTCGCCTTCCTTATAATTTTTAATGATGCGCTCCCACCCGCGAATGCGGTCCGCCTTGCGCTTGCTCAGCAGTACCAGCCCGCTATCCGATTCCACGGACTCCAGCATGACTTCAATGGTGTCGCCAATCCGAATCTCACTGGGATCGTCCCACTCCGACTGGCTTACCGTCCCCTCGCTCTTGAGGCCCACTTCCACCACGACATCACCGCCGAAACAGTTGATGATTTTCCCCGTTAGAATGGACCCCGGCTCAAAATTCTGCACCGTCCGGTCGATAACCGCCATCATGTCGTTGGTGAGGTTTTCATCCAGCGCGCCGGCCAGAGCCTGCTCGATTTCCGCTTCATTGATGTCATAATTGTTGAGAATTGCCTTGTCAACCATGATCTTCCTAACTACATTCCGCCGGGCTGCCTGGCCATTTCGCGGGTCGCCCGAAAGCCCGCCGGCCAATTATAAAATATCCTGCTTCTCGCCTTGCTATACAAACCACCCCCGACGCCATGCCCGCCCGCCGCGCCGTCCGTATTTAGGCAACCCACTATTAAATAACATTTAACAGCCCCCGTCAACCATTAACTTAAAGTCTGTAGCATTGAGCGGCTATCCCCGGCATTATTCGTAACCTTCTTAATATCAATGGGTTATGACGCACATATAGCTTAATTTGAGTTTTTTCTATAACCGATCACCCGGACGATCCATACGGCCGGAGGAATGCCGCACGCCAGACCTGCCAGCGCCCCCAGGGCGTCGAACCAGGAATGTTCGCCGGGCGGTCCGACAAAATGGTAGGTCAGCAGCGCCCCTCCCGCCGCCGTCGCCAGCGGTAAGATAAATCCAGCCAGCGCCGCCAACCCCAGACGCGCTCCTTTAAGATGGTTTTGCGAAGGCTGCGACCAAACAGCACGGCATGCGTCTCCCTGGGGACAGTCTCGACAGGCCGCCGGTAGCTGCGCCGGCGGGGTTTCGGCCGGATGCTGTTCGGAAGCAATGGTCACGGCGTCGTTTCCTTGGCTGGGGACAAACTGCTCAGCAATCGTCCGATGGCCGGTTCGCTGGGTAATTTTTCGGCGGCCTGGGCGAGCGTTTGCCGGGCCGCGTCGGTTTGCTGCAGACAGGCCTCGACGTATCCCTGGATAAACATCAGCATGGGTTCATCATGCTGTTCCCGCCAGCGTTTCACTTCCGCCAGGCGTTCCTGCAATATCTGACCGTCGGGCAAAGTAATCACCGCGGCATCGAGGGCGGTTCCAGACGTGGTTAATGCCTTGCTCAAATAAAACGCCGCACTGAGAAATTCGCCTGCGCCCAACAGGGCGTGGCAGCGCGCCAGATAGATGCCCGGATCGCGCGGGGCGTACATGGCCGCGAGATTAAACTGATCCGCGGCGCGATAAAATTCACCTTTGGCGAGAAACGCTTTACCCTGCCGGAGGTATTTTAATGCTTGCCCGCGCGATAAGGCGGACAGGTCCGCCGAGGTTGGCGCTGACCCGGCCGGAGAGGTTGATATTATCGGTGCAGGTGTTGTCCGCGTTGGGGTTATTAATCCCGGTCCGGCTAAACCCAAAGATTCAGGTTGCTCTTCCTGCGGCGCCGGTTCAGAAACAGCAGCCGCTTGCCTGAGCGCTTCAAGCAAATGTAACGGGAAGAAATCGGCGTGTTCATCAACGGGTTCTTCGCCGGCGGGAAGTTCCGCGGCAGCAGTTTCCTGCAGCGGCGTTTGCGGCGATAAAGATGTTTGCCCGGATGACTCCTCTTGTGATCGCGGTGCGGCCAACGGTCTTTGCATCGAGGCGCTCAGGTCTTTTGCGGCTTCCGGGGCCAGTAAGGAATGCGGCTGCGTCGGCGTATAAAGCATGGGCAGACTTCCCGCCTGTGCCGCCGGCGAAATCTTGCCGGTGCTCAGAGGCGAAAAACCCTGGCTGTAAGGCCGCACCATCATTTCATCACGCTGATAAGCCGTCACCGAACCCGGCGTCCGCCACGCGGCGCCCACCGGCGTGACCAGTGCGTTCATGGCCTGGGCGGAATTTATCACCTGCCCGCCATACGTCGTCGTTACCGACCGTGAAGGATCCATATAAGCGTACGGCGCCGTCATGCCATAGCCGGGACGATCCAGGCCGTAACTGTCACGGCGAAAATCGCTCAAGAGGCCGCTGCCGGTATCCGCGCCAAATTCGTAACTGCTGCGATACGGAACCACACCCTGAAAACGCATGCCGCCGGAAACATTGCCCGTAATATAAAGATTGCCCGATGGAATCAGCGTATCGAGCGGCACGGTGGTATTGTACCCATACGAGCCGATGCGAGGATTGGCGTCCAGGATCCGGCCCTGCTGGTTAATATATTGCTGGCCCGTAGCCCATCCGGCCGCCGACAGACACATTATCGCGACGATAAAAATATTTTTAAGCGTTGCTTTCATGGCCGGTCTCCTTGCTCCCGCTGTTCATAATTGGGCGTGACGCCCCAGTTTAATTTCTCATTGAGTAACTGCCACGGGCCGCGCGCCGGATTATGCACCAGCTGGAATTGCGGTTGTGCTCGCGTTACGGTCACCACGTCCTTCGGTCCGACCGGCATATTTTCCTGACCATCAACCATCGCCACACCGTGAAAACCGCCGACGGTCCGATGATTAACGTACCCGGCGGGATGTACTTCCACGCAGCGAATTTCAATCGGCGCATCGGGCGCCACCACAATCGGTCGAAAACTCAGCGAATGCGCCGCTAACGGCGTTATCACCGCCGCCTGCAATCGCGGCGACAATATCGGCCCGCCCGCTGATAGATTATAGGCGGTGGAACCCGTCGGCGTCGCCACAATCAGGCCATCGCCTGAGCATACGGCCAGATGCTCGCCGCCCACCGATACCGACACTTCTATCATGCGAAAGGGCGGACCGGCAATCACGGCCACTTCATTGACGGCCCGCGTATTTTTCGTTTCGCGCCCCGGTCCCTCGACGCGGCAGTCCAGTATCAAACGCCGGCTGATAAGCTCCGGCCGGCCAATAAGTTCCCGCCAGTGGTCGTGCAGTTGTTTAATCGTAAATTCGGTCAGAAACCCCAACTTGCCCATATTGACCCCGACGATGGGAATCTGCCGGTCTTTCATCGCCCG
>CAZOCV010000198.1:5047-6207 GCA_964578395.1 uncultured Pirellulales bacterium | reverse complement strand
GGCCCTTTGAGTAAATTCCGGAGGGATTTTTCCAGGTCGCGCAGCTTGCGGCGGAATTCGGGCAGGTCTTTCATAATCGTCAGCGACCGCTTCGCCTGCGTCAGCGGCATGGCCGGAGAGCCGACCACGCTTGAACCGGCGGGAATTTCGTTAATTACGCCTGCCTGCGCCCCCACCTGCACGCCGTCGCCAATGGTAATATGGCCCACCACGCCCGCCTGGCCGCCGAACACGCAGTGATGACCCACCGTCACGCTGCCGGCGATGCCCACCTGCGCCACCAGCAGACTGTATGGCCCGATTTTGGTATTGTGACCGATGGCAATCAAATTGCTGAACTTGCTGCCCCGCCCGATAACGGTATCGCCCAGCGTACCCCGGTCAATCGCGCAGCACGCCCCGATCTCCACGTCGTCCTCGATTACCACCCCGCCAATCTGAGGTATTTTGTAATGCACGCCTTCGTGCGTGGCGTAGCCGAATCCATCCTGCCCCACCACCGTCCCGGAGTGAATCGTCACCCGGTCGCCGATGACACAGCCGTCATAAACCGTCACGTTGGGATATAATACACAGTTTCGCCCGATACGGCTGCCCGGTCCAACGACGCAATTGGGATATATCACCGTCCCGGCGCCAATCTGCGCCTTGTCGGAAATCACCACAAAATCATGAATGTCCACATTTTCTTCAATCGTCGCCGTCTCCGCCACGCTGGCCCGCACACTCACGCCGATAGGTTGATGTTCGCGGTGGCCGTGCAGCTTCACCACAATCTGCATGAACGCATAATAAGGGTCCTTGCAGATGATATAAGTTCGTCCATCGTCTTCCAGCGTCACCTTATCGCTGACCACAATCGCCGACGCCGCGGAGGTCCGCATCTCCTTTTCATATTTGGGATTGGCCAGAAAGCTGATATCCCCCGCCCCGGCGTCCGCCAGCGTCGCCGCTCCGGTAATTACCAGCTTTTCATCGCCGATAACCCGCCCCCCCACGTGTTCGGCCAGTTCCACCACGCTCTGCGGCGCGGCTTCGGCCGTTTTTGCCCGATTGCCGTTATTTACCGTCATGCTAAACCTTTCCTGCCGTGCCGCATCCGCCTCCGGCGGTCTGCCCGCGCTCGTCCCTCTCGTGTCGCGGGCATCCTGCCCGCGATT
>CAZOCV010000198.1:0-4947 GCA_964578395.1 uncultured Pirellulales bacterium | reverse complement strand
TCCGTTTCATCCCTGCTGAAAAAAAACCGCCCTCCTGAAAACATCATCAGCAGAGCGGCTATATCGTATCGCTGGTCCGAATTACTGCACCGACGTAAACGTCTCGTTCTGCAAAATCTCCGTAAACATCACCCCGCCGCTGCCGGCTTTCTCCTTGCCTTTGCCGCCAAAGAGATTTTCTTCCAGCAGCACCAGCATGCACTTCATGGATTTGGTTTCTTCCAGCACCTTGCCCGATGCGGCGTCAAACCGCGCGGCGCCCTCCGCGATATATTCCTGCATATCGCTGTTATCAAAAATCAGCTTTTGCCCGAATACCGTCGGGGGCTGCGGATCGGTCATGCCTTTCGGGACCACATGCACCGCCTCTCCCGTCGCGCTGATGGCCAGCACATCCCCGGAGGCGGACGCCGTCTTATACGTCGTCTTCACGGCCTTGGCCTTCACCATCGAATCCGGTATCGGCTGCATCACCACGTTCTTGCCGCCGGCGCCGGGAGCGTTCTTAATCAATTCCCGCTGGAGATATTTTTTGAGCTGATCCTCCGACACAAAAAACTTCGCGGTCCCCGTACTCTCTTCGCTCAAGCCCAGTTGCTCCAGCAGCGTATCCCGGCCCATAACCTCCAGCACCGTCGTATCCGGCGCCATCCGCACCTTGAAACTCCGCCCGCCCAGCATCGCTTCGCCGCCGCGGCTGGATTCCGTCTTGTCCGCCGTACTCAGGTAATATTCGTGCGTATTCTTATCCGGAAAATCAATGTTCAAATCGAATTTCACCTGCTCGAAGGTCACGTTCATGAGCGCCGCTCCGTCGGCCCCGACGGACTCCACCTCTCGACGCAGCACCACGGTGTATTCCGTCGTGCGCATGCGCACCTGGTCTTTATCCTTGCCCGGCATCTCCACCCAGTTTTTATACACATTCTTTTCGGTGTAACTGACGGTATCAACATCGCCCGTCTTGTAAGTTACCGCCGGCTTATTGCTCTGACAGCCCGCCAGCAACACCATCGCCGCCGCCACTAACCATAATGCCATGTTACGCTTCATTGATTTACTCTCCATCGTTTTAAAAATTAAAACTGTGTTTTTCACTTAACCTTTGGTTGCTTTTTCTTGCGGCTACGGGTCGGGCTGTTTCAGCGCTGCCCCGGCCCCAACCGGTTCGACCTTCCGCGTCATGATATAATAAATCTTGTTCCGTTGCGCCCGCTCGCCCGCCGGCCGGCGATTGGCGGTCTGCACCTGCACGCGCATCTTGTCTTCCTTGCTCACCATCCGCCCCAACTGCATATCATACACCACCGTCCCCTCACCGATAGTCTTCACCGCCTGCATACCCGCCGCCCCTCCTTTTGCCTGCGGTTTCGCTGCCGGCACGTTCACCCGCTCATCGGCCTGCGGTTTCGCCGCCGCGTCTTCCGTGTCGGCCAGTTTGTAGGACACCGTCACTTTGCCCGTATCCTCTTTATCAACGCCGTCCACGTTAAAGGTCTTCACCACCTCAATCGGGTCCGTCATCGGCGAGCGAACCGTCATTTCCGCCGTCCAGACCTGATTCGGCTCGAACGCCTCCGCCTGCCGCCCGATGAACATATCCCCCGCGACATAATCCGTCAAATACCCCTCATAAAACGCCACGGCCGCCTGTTCCCCGCCGAAATTATCCCCATTGGTCAACGCCGATACTGCCTTTAATGGCCCGTCTATCTCCCCCAACTCCGCCCGGCCATCCGGCCCAACAACCACCGTATAACGCTGCCCCAGCAAATTCCGGAACGTTCGGGAGAAATCTTCCCCTCGCTGGGCGTTTTTATCCGACGAAACGTCCGCCGCCGCACCAGGGTCATTCCTGCTGTCATAATCGTATTTCACGCTCAGGCTGATCATCGCCGCCGCAATCTCCGCAATGGTTACCTCGATATGCGCCCGCTCGGCCGCATCCACCTCCCGAACCTTGCAGTCCAGCCGAAACGCCGTATCCCGCGTATCCGCATCGGGTATGCCTATCGGCAACACCATCCACGTTTTCATCGTCACCTGATTCGACCAGCTCTGCCCCGGCGTATAAACCGGCCGCGAATGCAGCTTATTGCCCCCGCAGCCTGCCAGCCATGCCGACAGCAATACGACCCAGATATACGGATAATATCGATTTAAGCTCATAAATAACGATTTGCCTGACAAAACACTCTTGCAACTCAAATTTGGCATTCTAACCGCCTTTAGCCCCCGCTTCAACCGCCATTTCCTCCATTATCGGCGCAACAGGCCTTTGGTCATCAGATTTTAACCCTTTTTACCCGACCACGAAATATAGCATAACTTAATTATTTATAACACTTTATGTTCGTACTCACCCTTTCCCCTCCATCATTCGCCCGCCTCGTTGGGCCTGAAAATCTTGGCTAAACCCGCGACAATCGGGTAAATTCACCCTTGGCAATGATTTTGCCGAAAACTATTCTGGAACGTTATGGCTCGACAAGTAAGAAAACAGGCGCGCAAACTTGGCCTGCCGCCCGGCTCACTGGTGCACACCGGCGGACGGAAGGTCGAACATGTGCGCATCGAACAGTTTCGCTACACCGAAACGACCTGCCAGTCCCTCCTGCCGCCGGCCCTCACCCCCGACCTACTGGCCGACCCCGCCGCCGGCGTTACCTGGCTGAACATCGACGGCCTCCACGACATCAGCTTGATTGAAACCGTCGGCCAGCGTTTCGGCCTGCACCCCCTCGTCCTGGAAGATATCCTCCACACCGAACAGCGTGCCAAAGTCGAAGTGAATGACCATCATCTCTACGCCGTGCTGCAAATGCTGCGGCCGGAAAATGAACATATTCTGAGCGAACAAATCAGCCTCATCCTGACGGACCGCTGGGTGCTTACCTTTCAGGAGACTCCCGGCGATGTCTTTGACCCGATCCGTAACCATCTCCAGCAAAACAAGGGACGCATCCGCAAACTCGGCCCTGATTACCTCTTTTACGCCCTGCTCGACGCCCTCGTTGACAACTATTTTCTTACGCTGGAAAAAATCGGCGACCGCATCGAAGCCCT
Organism: uncultured Pirellulales bacterium; assembly: GCA_964578395.1. Lineage (GTDB taxonomy): Bacteria > Planctomycetota > Phycisphaerae > Sedimentisphaerales > SM23-30 > JAFGBA01. The sequence continues at coordinate 1,881 of CAZOCV010000198.1, read as the reverse complement.
CCAGGACATCGTCGCCCGAAACACCGACTTTGATACCCTCAAAAAAATACATAGCCTCAAACGCGAAATTCTTTTTATCCGTCGCGCCATCTGGCCGGTCCGCGAAATGGTCAACAACCTCCTGCGGGAGGAAACCCCGCTCATTGCCCACGCCACGCGAAAATTCCTCAAGGATGTTTACGACCACGTCGTGGAAATGGTCGATATCGTCGAAAACTATCGGGAAATGACCACCGGCCTGCTGGACATTCACCTCAACGCCACCAACAACCGCATGAACGCCGTTATGAAAGTCCTCACCATTATCGCCACCATCTTCATCCCTCTGACGTTCATTTCGAGCGTCTATGGCATGAACTTTAAGCACATGCCCGAACTCACCTGGCGTTGGGGTTATCCCGTCGTACTCTTCGTCATGGTCGTCGCGGCCATCATCATGCTCATTATTTTCAAACGCAAACGATGGTTCTGACCCGGCAATTGAAATTATGATTACCGACTACCCCGAATTTTGTGAAATCACTCTCGATCAGCGGCCGCTGCTGCATTCGCTCTTCCGTCGTTTCGACCGCGGCATCAGCGAAATGACCTTTTCTAACATGTTCCTCTATCGCCACAACGACCAGCACGGCCACCGCGTCGCCCGCCTCGGCGAGGAGAGTTACGTCTTCATCGGCCGCGACCACGAACAGCCGGTTTTCATGCTGCCCTTCGCCCTGCCCGAAAAAGAGCGGCTCGATGATTTGTTCGCCCGGTTCCGCCAGCTTAAGGCCCTCGGCTCCGACCAGGCCCGACAGCTCGCCGAACAGGGTTATCGCGTCTGGGAAAGCCGCGATGATTTCGATTATCTCTATTCCCGCCAGGCGCTGGTTGAGCTGCGCGGCAACAAGTACCACCGCAAGAAAAACCTGCTCAACGCCTTCACCAAGGCGTTCCAGGCCGACGGCGTGCCGCTTTTGCCCGAATTCCGTCATGACGCTCTGGCCATTCTGGACGCCTGGTCCGCCGCCCACGACGACGCCGCCGATTATTCCGCCGCCCGCGAAGCCGTCGAACGGGCCGAAGAGCTCCAGCTTTGCGGCTGGCTCTACTATATCGACAACGAGCCCGTCGCCTTCACGATGGGCGAAGAAATCAACCAGGGCCGCACCTTCCTGGTCAAATTCGAAAAAGCCGTCTCCCCCGATAAATACAAAGGCATCTACCAGTACGTCAACCAGACCTTCGTCAGCCTCCTGCCCGAAAAATACGACACCGTCAACCGCGAACAGGACCTCGGCGACCCCGGCCTCCGCCAGGCCAAATTAAGCTACCAGCCCATCGACTTCATCAAAAAATCCCGCGCTGAAATAAACAGCTAACCTGCCCCCGTTCAGCGCCATAATTATTTTTAGCCACAGATTTACACGGATGGGCACGAATATTAATAGAATTCAGAACTCAGAATTCAGAAGCCAGAATAAAACTTTTTCACACGGAGAAATAGACATGATGCACATGATAATTCTGTAAATCATGTAAATCCTGTCCATTTATCTTTATCCGCAGATGCACGCCGATGAACGCTTATTTAAATCAATAATTCCTTTTGCCTTGCCTTCGTGTTCTTCCTGTCGCGGCATAGTTATAAACGTAGCCGGACGTGCCTCTGTGGTGAAAAATATGTTTTAGACATGATTGACATGATGAACAAGATTAAAATAACGGCTCTGCCTCTCAGCAGCGTAATCTGCGCAATCAGCGTCAAATAAATATTAACTGCGGATTTACTTGTCACGGCGTAGTCAAAGATGAAGCCGGAACGCCGATGTCGTGACGCGGGCATCCTGCCCGCGCGAAAGTGCAATGACCGAATAATTCAGAATGTCCCCTTTTCTTTTC
>CAZOCV010000197.1:4446-6221 GCA_964578395.1 uncultured Pirellulales bacterium | reverse complement strand
ATATCGCCGCGCAATCCGGCGTCGCGGCCCATAATCATGCCAATAGATTCGCCGGAGATGTCATTGAGAATGGTTCCCGGAATAGATCCGCCTTTGGCGGAAATGTTTAAGGTGGGTTTAATGTTTTCTCCGATCAGAATGATATGATCCAGCACCAAATTGTCTCCCTGGATATTGAGCATATTGCCTTTGGGCGTAACCACGATATCATCGCCGTAGAATTGAAGCCTGGACGCAGCACCGGAGATATTGAGGGTGACAAGCGAGCCGTCAGCATCATAATAATTGGCGGATTGCCCCTTCTGCAGCTCCACAACGGTCGGCGCGGCGACGACATATTCGACCGGAGAATTTTCCTCCATCCAGGACAGAATCAAATTGCCCTGGGTATCGGCCGCCGCCGTTTGATCAAACAGAATCTCGGCGGATTCAGCGATGATCTCCGGCTCAGTCCACGCCGCCTGCGGATCGGCGGCATCGAAACTGGTCATCAGCAACTGCGAATTATCCTGCTGCCATTGAGCGACAATGATATTCACTTTGCCATCCTGGGTCACGCATACCTGTGGTGACAGCAGAAGACTTTGGTCCATGACCTGCTGGGCCTGGCCCCAGACTTGGCTGTCAGGATCATAGGTGTTAAACCAAACACTGTAAACGCCCGCCTCTTTCTGCGACCAGACGACGTGGGCCTTGCCGTCAGGTCCAAACGCCACATCGATGGAATGGACCTGGGCCTGGATACCATTCAGCGGTATCGGCCGGGTATCCGTCAGTACCCCATTGCTGAAAATACGATACATCGGAACTACGGCCGTAAGCTCCTTACCCGCATTGAGGGCGCCGCTGAGCCAAACCGTCATGCCTTTATCTTTGGGACCCTGCACCGACTGGAAACCGGCGGCGTATTGGGCCGGATCACTGACCAGTTCCGGTTTTATCACAAATCCGCCGGTTTCATCCCAGAGGGCGTAGCGGACATTCCACAGCTTGCTGTCGGCATTAAACTGCCCCCAGGTCAGCATACCTTCCTGGTCAACCCCGATACTGACTCCGCCATCGATCGTAGCATTGTCGGTCAGGCGGACCGGTGTCACAGGCGCCTGCGGGTTCTGTTCATCGAGCCGCGCCCAGTAAATTTCGTAAGACGTCATGTTATCCAACTGCGTCGGACCCTGTTGAGAGGTTTGAGCGGTCCAGGCGAGCAGCGGATCGCCATCGGCGGCAAAACCGATGGATGGAATGCCTTTAGGCCTATCGTCCTGAGTAACCTGAATCGGAGTTGACCAATCCTGGCCGGTCAATTTTTTCTGCAGGAAAAGTTCCGGCTGGAATAATTCACCGGGGTCGGCATCTTCGATAAATACCTTGTAAAGAGTTCCGTCCCCGCGAGAGGCAATGACCGGCTCTCGGGAATAAACCGGCGCGGCCGATGAGGCCGAAGCTGCAGCCGGCAGCGTCAGCGCCGATTTCGCTGCAATACCGGCTTTCGATCCGAACATAGCCTGTTCCACCCAGGTGATTACGTCCGCCCAAAGATAATAGTCCTCTGGCCCGATAGTAGCGGTGGGCGAATTGTTCGGTATGACTATTTTCAGACGGTCTTCGATACCGAACGTTTCCTTATCCAGCCAGAGCAGCGAACCGATCAATTCAACGATAAACCGGTATTTCCCCGCGGCATCCGGTATCCCGAATTCCTTGCCGGCTATCCGCGTAAAATTGCTCATCAGTTCGAGGTTTCCCTCCGGACCGCCTTTGAGCCGGCACATCAG
>CAZOCV010000197.1:0-4346 GCA_964578395.1 uncultured Pirellulales bacterium | reverse complement strand
GTGTAGATGTCGCATTGCGTCCAGTCAATGTCGCCTTCATCATAGGTCAATCGGTTGCGCGTCCAATCAACGCCGTCTTTAAACGGAAAGAAGATGGGCATGGGTACAGCCCCAGCTATCGGATACCAGCGCGTCAATAGATACTTGGCCGAAGGATTTCCCAGGTTTAAGTTAATTTTGGCCACATCGGTGATTTCAACCTCGTAATGAAAATCTTTGGGTTTGAGCGTCAGGGCATCAACCTTAAAGGGCAGAGTCTGGCCCAAATACAGGGGACGTTTATCCTTATGGCTCCAAATGTTAAAACCTTTTACCTGGGCATCCATATAGACGTCGGCCTGCGCAGAAATCGCGCTATCCTCGGCCTTCAGGCCCGCGTTGATCACCACGGCCAGACCCGGACTGAATCCGGTAATTCCCGACAGGAGTCCGCTCTGGGTCATTTCAAAAGCCATGTCCCAGCTCTCGGGCTGGAGACGACCAGCGATATGATAGGTCTTGGTGTCGGGATTCCAGAACGTAAATTCATCGTCCAACGTCAGCCAGTCAGGAAACGGTATAACCTCAACGGTTCCCAAGTAGGCTTCGGACTTAAGCTTGGCGTCATCGTCGATGGTGTTGATTTTCAGTTCGGTATTTTTATCCAGCCAGTGAATCGGAACGCCGGGCCAGGTCCAGCCGTCCAAGCGGTTGTCGTCGGTATAAATTATGGATGTGCCCAGCTTGAATTCCACTTTATCCACATCACCGGCGTTGTCGCCGGTAAGGGTGACTGCAAAGGTGAAATCTCCGTCATCGGGATTTTTATCGACCATCTTGATCCCGCCGATGTAACGGCCGAATTTGATCGGGTTATCGCCGTAGCCGTTCCAGCCATGAATCTCGCGGACATTGGCCTGCACATCCACTTTCGTCACCGTCAGATCATACAATTCAATGGTATAGCGGTCGAACAACTCCTCCACCCGCACGTAATACGTTCCCGGCGCCAGTTGATTGGCGCCGCTGCGGGCTATCCTGGCGGAAAGACCGTTCTCGCCGCCCTGCACGTTATGCTCGAGCAGTTTGGTCGGGTCGTCAGGTCCGTAGAGCCACATCTCCGTCATACCGTTCTGGCTGTCGGCTTCAATAATGATACTGGAATTGAGCGCAACATAAAATTTGGCCCAGTCCACATCACCAATCTGGTGAATATTATGCAGTTGAATCGTACCGTCGGTCGAAATGACCGAAGCCTGGGCGGCGGTGTTGTCGGGGCCGTTCTTGTCGTATTCATCCGGATCAAGGCCCACGGTGAAACTTTCGTACTTACCCTCACCGGGCATGCCTGCCTTGTCATACCAGGAGCCGTCGATAACTTCCACATCAACGATGCCGTGTTTGAAATTGCCGGTAAACGTATAGCGATACGTAATGCCCTGCTGATTTTCGCTCACCAGCGTCGGCTTGTCACCAATGGTGACATAGGTGGCGGCTACTCCTTCGAGCTTTAATTCAGGCGTGGAATCTTCGATAGTTGATTTGTCCAATCCTACCTGCCCGTCATCGTAAAACGTCACGTCGATATAACCGCGATTATTCAGTTCCAGCCGCGGCGCCGTGGCGCCATTCGCGGGATTAACCAGTATGGCGGTCGGCTGCACCTGAACAGGACGCCGCATATAATATCCATGCGTTTCCGCATTTACTCGCGATTGCCCGCTTCCCACCACTTCACCCAGGGAATTGATGCCGTTGGCTTCGCGATACCAACTGAAATACTGCCACGAATTTACAGCGTAATTCCACACACCCAGCATCTGGCCGGCATCGTACAAAAAGGCATAATAATTCGGAGTGCCGGCGCCGCTTACTACTACGTATTCCCCGACCGCCTGCCCTGCATTGTTGACATCATCGCCGTAGCTGCGCGAGCTGTTGGTTACCGTATGGATATCCTGCACCGCATTTCCCACCCAAATACAGGCATGCGTATTGCCTGCGCTTGTAACCGAGTATCCCACGATGATGCCTCCGGGACTGATCCCCGTGGCGCGTGAATCATATGTTGGATCGCCGCCCAGGCCGGGAAGTTCCTGGATTGCATTAGGCGAGACAATGGCCGCATGATTTACCTGGGCATACTGGGGCGGCGTTGCGCAGCCCACTATGATGCCGCCATCGCTAATTCCTTCGGCCAGAATAAGGTGCCAGCCATTAACGCTGGAGGGGAATGCCGTTAAACTCGTTCCATAAAAATCACTACCGACGATCTCACCACCGCTGTTGATATCCCCCATAATGAGATATTCAGCGCCCAGGTCCGTTATACCGCCCCCGGCCGTCCAGATTACAACATGGCTTTTACCCGAAGCATCCTGGGCTTCTCCCAAAATCTGACCATTATTATTGATAGCATAAGCAGCACTGTAAGTCCCGCCCAACGTGCCCAAATCCGTCATCGCCCCGTTTTCCCAGATAAACGCGCGGGAGCCATTGGTGCTTCCTGAAACTCCCACCACCTGACCAAAATCGTTGACATCTTTGGCCGAACTATACGTACCTCCCGGAAGAGTGCCGACATCGACAATGACATATTCCATCGACTGCTCGGCGATGAAAAACAATCCGGTATATACATCATCTTTTTCTTCCCCCGGCCTGGCGTCCTTGTCCTGGTTCATGTAATTATCCAGCGGGCCGTAGATATCCGGTCCCACCTCGATGATATAACTGCCCTCGCTGTTTTGCGCGCTGAATTTAACCCGATAGGTGTTGCCCGCGTTGTGAATCACCTCCTGGACATTAATACTGCCCGATGGCCCGGTAAGGCTGACATCGTCGGCATCGAAGGAAATAGGATTGATATCCTCGGAAAAGATAATATCCACATGATCGAGGCCGGGTTTTTGCCGTCCCGAAGGAGCATGACCGGTTACATACAAACCGGACACCTCTATAATAAAGCTGCCCTGGTAAATGTCTTCCGCGGGTTCGCCCGCATTATCATCCAGATCCTGGTTCATCAGCTCGCCGTCGGGGGTTTCGATCTCCGGTCCGATCAGCAGCGAATACCCGCCGGCCTGATCCTGCGGATCAATCATAATGCGGTACCTGTTTTCTTCCTGATCCTCAAGATAAATGCCATTGATTGTTATCTTGCCCGCCGGACCTGCCAGACCGATATCATCCGCGGTAAAACTCGATGCTTTAATCTCCATACTGAAGATGACATCAACATGATCCACCCTTCCTTTAACGGAGTCATCCGGTTCATGCTCAAATATCATCAGTCCCGACGACGCCACGGTGAACTTACCGGTATATATATCCGCCGGGGTTTCGCCGTTGATTCCGTCGCTGTCCTGGTTCATCTTGTTGCCGAACATATCTTTGATATCCGGACCGATCTGCACGCTGTAATCCCCCACCTTATCCTGGGCAGTAAACTTTATCTTGTAACTGTCGTTGGCCAGTTTTTCCACGCCGTCAACAACTATTACGCCGCCTTCGGGATCCCAAAGCTTGATATCTTCCTTGGTAATACTGCTTGCTGAAATTGCCTCGCTAAAGGTAACCTCGATATCCGTCAGGCCGGCCATGGTCAGCGTGTCAGGCTCAAGGTGGATGACCCGCGGCCCCTGAGTATCCGTCATCACCAGTTCAAATTGTTCTGTCTCGGCGTCATTGACGCCGCCGGCGTTATCCGACCAGGCCCCGGCGATAAATGCCACCTGGACCACTCCGATCGCAAAATCTCCGGTGAAGCTGTAGCGATAGGTAGCGGGGGTTCCCGCCACGAGCGACGGACTGCCGTTAACGATAACGTTGGCCGCCGCGGAACCGGTCAAGCTGAATTCCGCTCCCGTATCCACGATTGTCTGGGTATTTAAACCCGTCCCGCTCCGATCCATATAGGCAACGTCAATATAACGCTGGCTGGCATTAATCTGCGTGAGGGGCAGGGTTTGGCTGTGAGCCGGATAGGACAGATTCGCCAGAGGCTTAAGCTTAATATCCACGGCAAAACTATCCAGTTCTCCTGCGGCGGCAAAATTATTTGAGGTATCACCGACTTGATTGGCGGCCAACACAATACTATAAATACCATTATCCGCCTGGTCCCACGTCCCGCCCGGCGGCGTAATACGATAAATGGCTGTCCGCGGCGTGCCATCGGAAGAATCGCTCACGCTTACCAGCGTCGCCATCTGGCTAAAACTTCCCGGCCCGGTCACGGTTATATCGTTACTGCCCAGCGTGGAAACATCCACGGCGACATTATCGCTGTAAATCACCGAAAACTGATACGGCGAACCCGATGCCATGGACACATTTTCCGCCGCCGCTTCGGCCGTCGGACTTTC
>CAZOCV010000196.1:0-6361 GCA_964578395.1 uncultured Pirellulales bacterium | reverse complement strand
CTTCGACCCACCGCGAAACGGACAAGCGATTCGGTGGGTCACAGACCCACCCTACAAATCTTCACCCCACAGGGTTTAAAAAGAAAACAGAAAACGCTCTGTTACTCTTTATCTTTTCTTTTTTCTTTTACTTTATCTTTTCCCTTGTTCTTTTATGGTGTGTTTTCGACACCGCTGATTTCGTTATGAAGCGGTGTGTTTACATCACCGCTTTAAGCAAATTGATAGTCCAAGTAGGGTGGATCTCTGACCCACCGCGAAACGGGCGCGCGATTCGGTGGGTCACAAACTTACCCTTCGACTGCGTGTGGGCCAGACATGGATAGGTCTTATAGGACATATAAGACCTATGGAACGACCGTTTTTGGTACCAAAATGCGCGCGCAAAAGTGGACCAGGGGGCGCACAAAAACGCGTCCGGCGTAAATTTTTATAACTTCTTGCGGCAGCGGGAGATAGCTCAAAACGCGTACGCCGTATTTTGGTGAATTTCCACCAAAACGTGGACATCGGCGCGTAATACGGAGAGACCACGATAAATTTCAGCACGAAAAGAGGTCAAAAAAATGGGATTCGATTTTTCGATATTTGGCGGACGGCTGGACGAGGCATTTGTGGAGTGGCAGATTCGGGAGCGGTCGCCGGAGCAGGCGCTGCATTTCGAGAAATTGTGGCGGTATTACACCAATGAAATGAGCGAGCTGCGCGAAGGGGTCGATAGCGAGGCGGCCCGGCCCTATCGTCAGGCGCAGGAATATGGGCTGCCGGAGCGCATTACGGGCCTGCGGCATAATTTTTACGGCGGCGTGACCGGCGCGCAGACGGCGGCGGGTCTGCGGCGCAAGGAAGTGGTTATCGAAAACGACATCGCCTGGCGCGTGGATACGCTGGTGGATTTTCTCTTCGGCAAGGCGATAGGCATTTCGTCGCGGGCGGCGGATAAAAAGCGGGCGGGCGAAATCGAATCGCTGCTCAGCGCCGTGCTGGGGCACAACGGGGGCGAAACGTTTTATCAGGAAATCGCGCTGCTGGGCAGCGTGTATGGATTTGTCGATGTGATGTTGCGTTTGACGGAGGGCGGCGGCGGCGCGGGGTCTGGGCCTAAAACCTGGGACGAAACGCTCAAACGAGCGAAAACTATTGTGCTGGAGGTCATCGAGGCCCCGCGCAGCCTGCCTATTTTGAACGAGGACAATTACAAGGTGATGGATTTTTACGTGCAGCATTTCTGGAAATCGTGCAACGCGCTGGCGGACGCGGACGCCCTGGTGAAGACCGTGGACCGACAGGGGCGGCTGACGGCCGGACAGCGGCAGACGCACGAGGTGGAAATCATCGGCCCGGCGGCCTGGCAGCGCTACAGCGACGGCGCCCTGACCGGCGAAGGGTCAAACGTGCTGGGCTGCGTGCCGGTGGTGCATATTCAGAACATGGTGCTGCCGGGCTGTTACGAAGGGCAAAGCGACGTGGAGGCGCTGATGCCGTTGCAGGATGAACTTAACACGCGGCTGAGCGACCGGGCGAACCGGGTGACGTTTCAGAGTTTCAAGATGTACCTGGGCAAGGGCATCGAGGGCTTCGAGACTCGCGCCGTCGGGCCGGGGCGGATGTGGAGCACGGAAAATCCCGAGGCGAGCATCGAGGAATTCGGCGGCGATCCGGGCAGTCCCAGCGAACAACTGCACATTCAGCAGGTACGCGAGGCGCTGGAAAAAGCCAGCGGCGTGGCGTCGGTCGCGGCGGGGATTTTGAAGGGGCGCATCGGCAACCTCACCAGCGCCGTGGCGCTGAAGGTAACGCTGATGGGCGTCCTGGCGAAAACGCAGCGGAAACGGCGGACGTACGGCAAGGGCGTGGAGGAGGTGTGCCGGCTGATTCTGCGGGCGCTGGACGTGACGGGCATTTATCCCAATGACGAGGCGGAACGCGATGTGGAGATTATCTGGCCCAGCCCGCTGCCGGAAAACGTCCTGGAAAAATTACAGGAGGCGGCGCTGAAGAAACAACTCGGCGTGGAGCAGGAACAGATTATGAAAGAGATTGGGTATTAATTTTTTTGCCACAGATTACACAGATGAACACTGATAAGAAATATAGATTAGCGACTGATATATTTTCCACCGTCACCCTGAGCTGCGCTCAGAATGACACCGGGAATAAAAATCAAAAACGAAATCTGTGTTTATCTGCGTAATCAGTGGCTAAATATTTTTAAGGAGGTTTTATGACACAGGACGTGGATGACATGCGGCGGGAAGTGGAATCGCTGCGAGCGGAAAAGGACGCCATGGCGGCTCAAATACAGCAAGCGCAGCAAAACGCCGCGCTGACGAACGCCCTGGCGCAGGCGGGCGCAACGGACATGGAGGTGGCGCTGTTATTGGCGCAGCAGCACACGGGCGAAGGCGACGACGATGCGTTCGATGCCAAACGCGCCGTGGCGGCGGTGCGGGAGCAAAGGCCGTGGCTGTTCGCCCAGGATGACAAAAAAGCGGGGCCGCCGGGTCTGACGGCCGGAGCCAGAAGCCGCGGGCCGGGCGGGACGATGACACTAACGCTGCTGGCGGAAAAGGCGCGGCAAACGGGCAGCGCGAAAGATTTGCAGGCGTACATGCTGGCGCGGCGAAATAGAAAATAGGAAAATTCGCGGGCAGGATGCCCGCGTCACGCGGCGGGCACGGCCCGCCCTACAAGTACACCAACTTTCAAGAAAGGAAGGAACAACATGGCATTTACGGGAAAAGCGACGTATTCGGCCGGAACAACACTGCCGGAAATCGCGGAAGATGTGGCGGATGTGGTGGGGCTTATCTCGCCGTTTGAGACGCCGCTGCTGGATGCGCTGGGCGATCCGCTGCGGGCGGCGATGAGCACGCATCACGAGTGGCTCGAGGATAGCCTGCTGGCGAACACGGACGTTATTGATGATGATTCGTTTGTGGAGCCGGGCACCGATACGGAATTCGACGTGGCGCACGGCGAGCGTTTCCAGACGGGCGATCAGATTCAGGCGGCCGGTTCGCGGGAACTGATGCTGGTGACGGCGGTGGCCGGCAACACGCTGACGGTGGTGCGCGGCTACGCGGGCACGACGCCGGAAGAACTCGCCGACGGCGACACGATTAACATTCTGGGCTACGCGGCCCTGGAAGGCGCCGACAAGCCGACGGCGCGGTTCACCAACCGCGTGCGGCGCAGCAATTACACGCAGATTTTCACGGCGGCGGTGGAGGTGTCGGGCAGTGACCTGGCGGCGCGGCAACTGGGGATTCGAGATGAACTGGATTATCAAAAAGGGCTGCGGCTGCGGGAACTGCTGCGCGACCTGGAAAACACGGTGATTAACGGCGGGCAGGCGACGACGAACCCGCAGGGCGCTGCGGCCGTACGGCGCACGCTCAAAGGCCTTATCGGGCACATGACGACGAACGTGTTCACCACGGGCGACGCGGGGCTGCCTGGCGGCAACGACCTGGATGAGGTCAAACTCAATTACGTACTGCGGCAAATCTGGAATCGCAGCAACAGCGTGGCGGACTTGATTGTCGTCAACGGTTTCCAGAAACGGCGGATTAACTCGCTGATGACGGCGGTGCGCAGCTACGGACCCGGCGACCGTGTGTATAGCGACCTGGTCAGCGGCTACGACAGCGATTTCGGGCGCTGCCGGATTGTCGTAACGCGATGGATGCCGCAGGACATGGTGCTGTTCCTCGATAGCCGGCGGATTGAAGTGCTGCCGCTGGCGGGCAGGAGTTTTCATTTCAAGCCGTTGTCCAGCAGCGGAGATTACGAATGCGGCCAGCTTATCGGCGAATACACGCTGGAGATGCGCAACGAGGAAGCGCACGGCTGCCTGCGCGGCTTGAGCGTAAGCTAAAAAGATGAAATTTATTTTTAGCCACTGATTGCACTGATCCGCCTGAGGCGGACTGATTTTTTAATGAAAAGAAATATATGTATGCCACGAATGAGCATGAATAAACGCGAATAAATTTAAATTCGTGAAAATTCGTGTTTATTCGTGGCAAAGATTAAACGTCAGAAATTGCCCAACTTTAGGAATTCAGTCATGAGATTTTCGACAGATGTTGATGTATTGAAGCGGGAACCGGCGCTGTTTGGCGATTTGATGTTATCGTCGCAGCAACTGGCGGTCGGAAGCGACGGCGTACTGACGGGAAGTACGTTCACATCGGCCAGTGCGGCGTTTACGAATTGCGGCGCGGCCGCGGGACACGTGCTGCGGCTGGAGGCGGCCTGCTGCGAAATCGTAAGCGTGGATGGGCCGACACAGTTGACGGTGTCGGTGGTGCGGGCAAATGAAGAGGCCGCCGTTATCCCGCCGCCGGGCGGAAGCGGGCTGGCCTACAGCATCGGCACGTTTGATCCGCAGGCGGAGTTTGCGGCCGATTTAATCATGCGGTATTTCAACGTGGCCGCGACGGAAACGATTGTGAACGCCGACGTTTTGCGGGAGGCCTCGGTGTATGGCGTGCTGGCGGCTGCGTTCACGGCAAAAACCCTGCCGGACGACGCCGCAGAACTCTATACGCAAAAGGCGGCGTTGTATCGTCGGCTGTTCGAGCAGGCCCGCGCGGCGGCACGGGTGCAGGTCGATACCGACGGCGACGGCGCGGCGAACGAAGAACGTCAGGGCGGCGCCGTGCGATTACAAAGGGTTTAATTTTAGCCACTGATTACACTGATGCTCACTGATAATAATTAAAGATTGTCATCCTGAATCCGCCTTGGGCCGATGAACGATAGCTCTTGGAAAACAAAAAAAGATGCTTGCCCTTCGTCTTCGCTTTAGGCTGATTTCGTTGGGCATGACGTTCCACAACAAGAAAGGGTAGAACGATGACAAAGTCGCATATATTGCATCGGAGAACGTGGCGGCTGCGGCGGGAAGTAACCCTGGGGGCGCTGGTGCAGTTGCTGGCGCTGGCGGGGATGCTGCTGGCGGCATGGGTGAATTTACAGAAGGAACTGGTGCTGATTCGGCACGAACTGAACCAGTTAAACGTGCGCCATCAGCAGGTGCAGCAGGACGTCATATCGCTGGCCGTAGCGCAGGGGCAGCATGAATATCGGTTAAAGACACTGGAAAATGAGAATAACAGAAAAAGGAGTCGATAATGAAAAACTCGGGATATTTATTCATCATTGGTTTTGTGTTACCGGCGATTGTATGCGCCGGTTGTGACAGCTTGCGGTATGCGCCCAGCGAGGAGCAAAAGCAGAATGCGTACCTGCATCATCGCACGGTGCAGATGTCGGCCTTGCAGGCAAAGGCGGAGGATGTTTCGACGCAACTGCAATCGCTGACACAAGCAGCGGCGGCGCAGAGCGATGCGATGATGGCTTACGTGGGCATGCCGCGGGAGCTGCCGCCGGCGGATACGGCCGAAACGGTGCTGTCGCAAGCAAACGCGGCCATCACGCAGGCGGCGTATCAGCAGGGCATCCAGCGCCCGGACCCGTGGCAGGCGGCGGATAGCTTGCTGGAACTGGGCATTGCCGTGGCGGGCGTGGTCGGCGGCGTCTATGGAGCGCGTGCGGTGAGTGCGCTGAAGATAGCGCGGGAAAAAAGTCAGGCGCTGAGGGAAATCATCGAAGGTAATGAATTGTTCAAACAAATTCAGCCTGAGCAGGCGGAAGCGTTCAAGCAGGCGCAGGCCAAACAGAGCGCCGCGACGCGGCAGTTGGTGGCGGCGCTGAAGCCGTAACGACGCCGTAAGGACAAAAGGCATACAACGCGGTCATCGCGGACGTTGCGTTAGAAAAACGTGTCCCCTGCGAACAACATAAACAGCCAATACCAACATGTGCAGGAAAGGGGCCAAAAATGGCGATATTATCGGTCGGAAAAGCATTGGGATATGATGAAAGCAACATGCGGCATAATCGCTACAAACGGCGCTATCGTTCGCCGCGCGCAGCTATATGATTTTACGCAAGTTAGCAGGGCCGGTGGATACAAAAAGCGGTTGTTTACGATTGGCATCCGCTTTGCAGGATAAAAATTGGAAAGAGAGATGCATGATCAGCCATTACCATACATTCCGAACTATACACGTTTGTTTGCGGTATGCGTTGTTTGAATAACGGGACTCTCCGAACCCGATGCGAGGAGGAAAACTCGCCCAGCGACGCCGGCTACTCTCCTGCCGGCGTCGCTTATTTTTGCGCCGGGCGGCAAAGGTAAACCGGGTTTAGAGTTTAATATTAAGCTCCATAGTGAAGCGGTCTCACGTTTCGATGACGGTGATGGCTTCGACAGGGCAGCTATCGGCGGCATCGCGGACGGCGTCGGCAAGGTCGGCGGGGATAGGGTTAAGCTTAACCACGGCGACAT